>NZ_JAZGQE010000061.1:0-24639 GCF_048593885.1 Yersinia sp. 1252 StPb PI
GTTATTAACTTGCTAACTAAAATCAACTATGTGGGCCAGTATTAAATGACGGAGGTTATTATTATTTAAACTGGCGTTATCATCATGCTAAGCAGGCGTATTTTATGCGACATTTTTATTATCCAGAAAAATTACGGTATCAGACTAAACTGAGTTCCACAGTAATCATGTTTGCCCTTTTTTTTTGCTCACAGGTAGTCGCCGCTCCTCAGGTCATAAATGTACCGAATGCGGGTGTGATTAGTAACGAAATACGGCAAACAACACCGGTGCCATTGCGTGCGCCACAGGAAGCTGAAATCAAACTTCCACCTTTGCTCCCTCCTACATCGTTTGGCGGTTCTACCTCGGCGGGAAGAATCATGTTACGTGAGGTTAGATTCGAGGGTGATACCCAGTTATTGCGGCACAGTAACAGAAATAATAAAGCACTACGCGCCGTAATTACGCCTTGGTTGGGGCAACAATTAACCTTTAATGATTTACAAGTCATGACGTTAGCGGTAACTCGCTTTTATCGACAACAAGGATTTGTTGCCACTCAGGCAATATTGCCACCACAAACTATCCGTGAAGGTGTTGTCATAGTTCGTATTATTGCTGGCAGATTAGATAAACCGGAGATTAATAATCAGAGCCGGTTGAATACTGATTTTGCTACTGCGGTGATTGAAAGTAATAGTTGTAGCAAAGCAGTGGGTTTTGTTGGCAATAAAGATTGTGCCGCTTCTCCGGCTGAGTTATCCCGCCTTGAACGCACCACCCTTATTCTTAATGAAATTCCAGGGGTTGATGCTGCTTTGGCATTAAAACCGGGAACTCAATCGGGAATGACGAGAGTTTATGCTGATATTTCCCCTGGACAGACTGCGATGGGATATCTCGGTGTGGATAATCAGGGTAATGATTATTCTGGTCATAATCGGTTATTAGTCGGTGGGGCACTCAATAATATGACCGGCAGGGGTGATCAACTACGCACTGATTTGATTTTATCCAGTTCGGTAGATGTATTCAATGGCATGTTGGATTACAACTTCCCCATTAATACTTATGGCACCCGTGCAGCGCTTAATTATAGTTATCTGGATTATACCCTGAAGGGGCCTTTCGAAATATTGGATGCTCATGGCCATTCTAACACTTGGGGCATTAATTTACGCCATCCGTGGATCCGTAATTCGGCAGCTAGAATTGATGTGAATACCGGTTATTATCAGAGCAGAATGCGTGATTCACTGATTATGCTGCCAGAACAAAAGCGCAATCTGGATGCCGGTGAGTTTGGTCTTGGTGGTACGTTTACCGCAGTACCTAGAGGACTCAGTAATTTCACTTTACTGGGTACGGCAGGCCATCTGTCATTGGATGACGAATTCAGTCAAAGCATGAATTCCTTAACTGGTATTGGTGGCACTTTTGCCCGTTTTAATTATCGTGCCGGTCATGATCAGGGGTTTGGCCCTTATTTCACCTTTTTCAACCAATTTACCGGTCAAATGGCCAGTAAGAATCTTGATAGCTCACAAAAACTGTTATTAGGTGGGCCGCTGGCGGTGCGCGCCTATGGCATTGGTGAAGGGGCGGTGGATAAAGGCACTCTTTTCACTACCGAATTACGCACCCACTGGCAACTCTTACTTCCCACATGGGCAGGTACTGGGAATCAAATCACCTTTGCGGCATTTTTTGACCAAGGGTGGGGCTCTTACTATCGCCAGCCTATCGCGGGCCTGACGGGGAATAATATTAACCTGTCTGGCTTTGGTGCCTATATCACACTCTTTCGTCCGGCAGATTACACCTTGAATCTGACGTGGGCACATCGAACCGGCCAGGCTGCAATTGCACAACCGGATAACGACCAACTTTGGCTTAGCGCTTACAAGATGTTTTAGCGCTTATTGGCATATTTGTCAGATTTAATGGACGTGAATAATGAACAGTAAATTATACAAACTTATTTTCTGCCGTCGGTTGGGATGTTTAATTGCTGTCGGAGAATTTACCCGAAGTTACGGACGGTCCTTTTCGTCTGGCGGCAAAAAAGTCATTAATGACAATAATACAAACGCTGGAATATTAAGCCGCCTGGCCATCATGACGGGATTAGCACTTGGCATATTACCGCTACGGGTATTCGCCCATCCCTCACTGCCGGTTAACGGCAATATTATTATCGGTCAAGGTGTGTTGAATGTTCACAACACCACCCTTACCGTGACTCAGCAAAGCGATAAGTTGGCAATCAATTGGGGCAGCTTTGATATCGCGCAGGGGAACAGCGTTATTTATAACCAGCCAGGGCAGCAGAGTATTGCGCTGAACCGGGTGCTTGGTCGCGATGCATCGCAGATATATGGCAGCCTAAAAGCGAATGGTCAGGTCTTTTTACTTAATCCGAATGGCATTCTGTTTGGAAAAGGTGCGCAAGTTGATGTTGGTGGTTTGGTTGCCAGTACTAAGTCCATGTCAAATCAGGATTTTGTTTCTGGGCGCTATACGTTGACCAGCCGAAGACATGAAGGCAAGTTGGTTAATCAGGCTAATTTGCGCACCACCCCTGGTGGCTATATCGCGCTGATTGGCCAGCAGGTTGATAATCAGGCTTCCGGTGTTATCGCGTCGCCGCAAGGAAAAGTAGCATTAGCGAGCGGGAGTCGCGTCACCCTTAATCTGGATCACGGCAGCTTGCTGAGTGTGCAAGTTCAGGGTGAGCAGGTCAGTACTTTATTGCAAAACGGCGGGTTGATTCAGGCTGATGGCGGGGTTATCCAACTGACCGCGCGCGGCAAAGAGATGTTAATGAATACCGTGATTGATAATACCGGTATTTTGCAGGCGCATAGTTTATCTGAAAAAAATGGCGTTATTTACCTCGATGGCGGCAGTGAAGGGGTGGTGAGCCAGCAAGGTGTTATTGATGTCAGTAGTGCGCAGGGCCGTGGCGGGAATGTTATCTTGCAAGGTGAAAAGATACATTTGGTCGCCACGAGCAAAATTGATGCTCGCGGGGCTGAGGGCGGTGGCAAAGTCCTGGTCGGGGGCGATTGGCAGGGTAAAAATAATGCGATAAAAAATGCCCGAGCAGTCGTCATGGATAAAGGTGCGGATATTGATGTTTCTGCTTCAAACCACGGGTCGGGTGGTACCGCCGTGCTATGGTCAGAAGATTACACTGGCTTCTATGGCAATATTTATGCTCGTGGTGGGCTACAGTCAGGTAATGGTGGGCAGGTAGAAACATCCAGTAACCGTAATTTACAGGCTTTTGGTCAGGTTGATACTGCGGCTATTCATGGTAGTCAGGGGAGTTGGTTACTTGATCCCGCAGAGGTAAGTATTGTTGGTAGTGGTGCTGAGAGCGGGGTAATGGTTCAGGTTGGGGACATTCCTGCTGGATATGTGAAAAATACCCAGGTTTTCGCTCCGACGGCCAAGGTAGCGCAAATATTGAATAGCAGTATCAATACTCAACTCGATCGCGGCACCAATGTGACGGTGACTACCACTAATCACACTTTAACGAATTGCCGCTGGTGCAATATTACGCTAGAGGCTGATATCAATAAAACAGCAGGTGGCGATGCTACGCTGACATTACATGCTGACGGCAATGTTGTTGTTAACAATAATATTACCGCTAATGTTGGCAAGCTGAACCTTAATTTATTAGCGGGTAATTCTACTGCCGACTCTGTTATTACATTAAATAATAGTGATGTGTTGTTAAATAAAGGGGATTTGTTGGCAAAACATGCCAATGATAACAGTGCGACTCGTATTATTATTATGGGTGGGAGATATGATGTCGGCAACTTCACTCTTGAAGGAAATGCAGGGGTGGCATCGCAAATTGGGGTGAGTATCAGTCATGCTGCTAATATTTCTGTGGCAGGTGAAACGCGTATAGCGGGTGAAAGTAGTCATGCTAATGGGCAAGGGTGGCGTGGTGTTGATATATCTGATGACTCAGTCTTGACTGGTTCGGGTAATATATTATTTGCTCTTAAGTCTAATTCTAAAAGTTCGTGGGTAGGCACATTTACGAATGCAACCATTACCGGTGATAAAGATATCACATTCCTGGTAAATACCAATGGTAGTGCATATGGTGGGATGGACTTTATTAATGGCAGTATTTACTCTAAGTCTGGCAATGTTTTATTTGATATCAATGGTGATATCTTTACCCAGGCTAACCTTGGGTTACGGATAAAGGAATCTCAAGTTAGTGGCAATAATGTAAAATTAAATATCAATATCACTGGAGTTGATGGTTTATTACTCAGAGACAGTAATCTTACGGCAACTGCCGGTAATATTGATGTTAATGCTACTACTACCAATAAAGGGCTATGGATCTCAGGTAACACTAATATAAACGCCAGTGGCGATATTAATCTGAAAGGCGTAACCACGAACTCTACAGTTGCGGGTGCTGATGCCATCAGGATAAGTGGTAACTCCAGTAGTGTTCAGGTCAATATGACTGCCGGTGGTAATATATCGCTGGTGGCGGTTAATGAAGGAACGGAAATCGGGACTACAGTTGTTGCGGATTTTGCCAATATAAAAGCACAGGGAGGAGATTTTAATTTAAATATCAGTGGGGTCAAAGGCAGCCCTTTCAATAATGTCACTATCAGTGCCGATAATATTTTAATGAATGGTAATATCATCGGTAATGACGTTGTATTGATGAAGAATACAGTTCTTACTGCTAAAAATGATATTAGAACCAATTTAACCTCCGCCACACATAAAGCCTTCGGGTTCAGCGGTAATAGTGCGATGACGGCAGGGCAAGATATATTATTAGTTGCCAATACCTCAGCACTCGCTGTGGAGGCGGTGACAATAAATGGGACCTCATCTAACAAAGTAAATATCACTGCGGGGAAAGATATATCAATAGTAGCCAATAATCATGGCAATACTACAGGGGCGGGTGTTGGTATTGATGGGGCTAATATTGAAACTAAAAACGGAAACTTCACAGTAAATAACAATGGTTCAAAAGGCATAACCTGGGCCAATTTAGATCTCACAGCAAATGAGGTTAACGTTGTCTCTAACTCGACTAGCTCTGCCGGATTGGCAATACGTGAATCTAATATTACTGCTACAACAGGTGATATTAATGCCAATGTAACCTCCGAAAAAGAAGGTATTTTGATTAAGCCAAATACCATTTTTAATGCTAAGAAAGATATTAATCTGACGGGAGTTTCCACCGGTGATGGCGAAGGGATTTTTATTCAAGGGGATTCAAATACGTCACATAATAATCTTAATGCACAAGGAAATATCACCTTAAATGGTAAGGCTGATATGGGGGCTGCTACGCGAGCATCTGTCTATCTATTAAATACGACGCTGACATCAACTGAGCACAATATTGATATCAATGGTCTGTCTCAGGGTTCGAGACACGTTTACTTTACTGATGTAGAACTTAATGCTACTGCGGGGAATGTTACTGTTTATTCTGAAACACTGGCCGCTTTACCGACTTCATTAAGCACTGCATTAAGTTTGGGGGGGAATATCAGTATAAAAGCCCAAAATGGCTCGATGATCGGTAAAGCATTTAATACGACGCAAGGCTCAGGCGTTGGTTTTAGAGCCAATAGTACCTTGTCGGTTGAAGGGAGTATTGCGTTTCAAGGCGAGACAGAAGGCAATGGTGCTACCCGCAAAGGGATTGATTTTAATGGCGTGAATACACTCAATATTGCTAAAGGTAGCCAATTATCTCTCCTCGGTGAAAATAAAGGGGCACCAGCGACTGCTGGCGGAGAGGGTATTACCCATACAGATGCGGCTCAGTTAACGATAAACAATAATGGTTCTTTCAAAATGGAAGGGCGCTCAACCAGCGGTGTCGGCATTAACTTTCCTACCAGTAATAATACCGTGGTATTAAGTGGCGAGGGTGACACTCTCATTAGCGGCAGTAGTGTCGAAGGTATTGGGGTTGCTATTTCCGGTGTGGTTAATAACGGTACCGGCCCGGTCACGATTGAAGGAACCAGTATTGATAGCGCCGGTGTTCACCTCTTCAGTGCCGAGCATCAAATTAATCGTATTAATGTCACCGGGAGTTCAACCCATGCCGAAGGTCTGCGCATTAGCGGCAATGCCACTATTGCTGATACCACTCTGACCGGAGAATCAATTAATGGCAGTGGTGTGAAAATTGATCCACTGCCGGGTGCTAATATTGTCACTCATGCCGTGTTGGATAATGCCACGCTCAATGGCAGTAGTACTAATGGCATCGGCGTAGAGATTGCCAATCATATAAAGGGTGTCCATCAGAGTGTTATTAATGGCACCACCGATGGTGTTGGTTATGGCATTGATATAGCAGAAAATTTACATGTCATCGGCACCAGTGAAACCGATTTGCTGACACTAAACGGGGTGGCAACAACAGATACCGGTACTGGGATAAAACTCAATGGCAATAATGATTTAAGTAATACCAGCTTAAATGGCTCGGCTGTGGATGGTATTGCATTGCATATCATCGGCCCACTGACCAATCAAGGCAATACGGTATTGAACGGCACTGCTTCCGGCAGCGGTATTGGTGTGCGGGTTAATGGCCAACTGAGCGACAGTGTGGTGAATGGGACTGCGGCCAGTGGCATTGGTGTTCAAGTTATGAATGGTGTGCTTGATGACAGCCGCATCAATGGCATCTCCGATACTGGTTCTGGGGTTGGCGTCAATGGCGATACGGTGCTGAATAATACCGTGCTGGTGGGAAATAGTTCGGATGGTAACGGGGTGGAGATCGTGGGCCGCCTGTCAGGTAGCCACGGCAGCGCAGTACAGGGTGAAGTGGTTAACGGCACGGGAGTGTATATCGATAGAGATGCCACTCTCACTGGTGGCGGCACGGACGATCTGTTTGCTGTCAACGGTAATGCGATGGGCGATAAAGGCACTGGTGTGCAACTGGAAGGTAATAATACCCTTGATAATACCACGCTAAACGGTAACGCCACTCAGGGTACCGGTGTTGATATTGCCGGTCCGCTGGTGAATAACTGGAATACCCGTGTGGATGGCAAAGCCACTGGCGGCAACGGGGTGGCGCTGAACGGGGCGATCGCTGGCGGCACGGTTAATGGCAACTCGGATAGGGGTACGGGTGTCAAAGTTGATGGTGATACCCAACTTAATAACACCACCCTTAACGGTAACAGTCCTGATGGCAAAGGGGTGGAGATCGCCGGTAACCTCACTGGCCGCAATGGCAGTGCGATACAGGGCGATACCACTAACGGCACCGGGGTGGACATTGGTAAACAAATCCTCCTGGAGGGCGGCGGCCTGGATGATCTGCTCAATGTTACCGGCAACGCCACCGGCGAGAATGGCACCGGCGTGCAGCTTGACGGTCTCAATCTCCTTGATAACACCTCGTTGGCAGGGAATGCCACTAACGGCACCGGGGTGGATATTAATGGTTTACTACAAAATGAAGGTAACACCACGATTGGGGGTAAATCGGAGAATGGCAACGGTGTCCAGCTTGGCGGGGCAGTCAGCGGTAGCACAGTTACTGGTACATCAGCTAATGGCAGCGGCATCAAGGTGGTAAATGACAGTAATCTGGACCACGCCACCCTTAACGGCAACAGCCCTGACGGCAAGGGGGTAGAGATCGCCGCGAATCTGACGGGGCAAAACGACAGTGCGGTATATGGCGATACCACTAACGGCACCGGGGTGGACATTGGTAAACAAATCCTCCTGGAGGGCGGTGGCCTGGGTGATCTGCTCAATGTTACCGGCAACGCCAGCGGCGAGAATGGCACCGGCGTGCAGCTTGACGGTATCAATCTCCTTGATAACACCACCCTGACGGGGAATGCCACTGAGGGTACTGGGGTGGATATTAATGGCTTACTACAAAATGAAGGTAATACCACGATTGGGGGTAAATCGGAGAATGGCAACGGTGTCCAGCTTGGCGGGGCAGTCAGTGGCGGCACAATTAATGGTACATCAGCTAATGGCAGCGGCATCAAGGTGGTAAATGACAGTAATCTGGACCACGCCACCCTGAACGGCAACAGCCCGGACGGTAAGGGGATAGAGTTCGCCGCTAATCTGACAGGTGGCAACGGCAGCGTGGTGCAAGGCGATACCACTAACGGCACCGGTGTTGATATTGGTGAAAACGCCTCGCTCAGTGGCCCGGCACCGGATGATCTGCTGACGGTGACCGGCAATGCTAGCGGTGAGAAAGGCACTGGTGTTCAGTTAGGCGGCAACAATACGCTGAATGACACCACCTTAGGCGGTAATGCCAGCGATGGTCATGGCGTGGAGACCACGGGGCTAGTATTCAACAGCGGCAATACGACGATTAATGGTGATGCCGCAGGTGATGGTCATGGTGTGCATATTGGTGGCCCAATGAGTGGTGGTAGGGTGAACGGCCGTTCCGACAATACTCATGGTATTTTCCTCAATGATTATGCAGCGATAACTGACATCACGCTTAGCGGGAATACCGGCTCATATAAGCCATCGGTGTTTTTCACCTTGCCGGAGAATATTGGTGACAATGTGATTATCAATGGCAAACCTGTTAATAAAAATAATTTTGGCGATAAAGTCAGGCCGGCCCCTAATCCCGGAGGGAAATCGACTGGAGATAGTACGCAGGTAGCTCAGTCTCAGGAGGGGGGGGAATCAGCCTCGTTACTCAGAAGACGAAACCAAATCCTCAGTGCCCTTGAAACACAAACTTTACCGCCCTCTATCCTGACTGAATATGAGCATGATAGTACAGACCATATCAGCCTCACGGTTTGTATTCCTAAGGGTATAACCTCCGAACAGGTTACCAATCAGCACGAGCTATGCGGGACCCATGTTCTCGGTAAGTGGAACCCTCTGACTAAAATATCGGGTCAGGAGTAATGGATTTTTAACTCTCTAAATTTGCTAGAGAAATCGTGATATCGATGTAAAAAGGTGAGCTGACAATGGTGGAGAAAACGGCTGAATTAGCATCAGCGGTAGAACAGTCGACCGCATTCTCATTACCCTATTTCGAGTTTTTAGTGTGTGTGCGGCGCTATGAGGAGGCGGGGCGATTACTGGTCTTGATGTTGGAGCAACTGGACCGCCAATATGGCCGCTGGGATGTTTTTTCACTTAAGCATCAATCGGTACAGCAACAGGAGCATTACTGTAATCGCCTGGCTGCGGCTATTGGCAACCTACTTTCTGATCCTGGTTTTGTGGTATCCGATAAAGGTTTTTTACAACTGATTAATTTCCATCGCTGGATAGCGTTGATATTTGCCGCATCACCTTTTGGTCATGCGGATCATGTGATTACCAACCTTAATCAAGCGGGGGAGGGATGCGCTCATCCTTTGCGCTTTGAGCACCATAATTTTCTGAAATTTTGCCTGATGTATTTACCTGAATCGGGTATTCCGCTTCAGCCGGATATATTGTGGCAATTTAATCCCCCGGTTGCCGCGGCACTGTTTCTGGCGTTACTGTCGCCACGTATTTTACCCAGCGCTGCCGGGCATGCGAAACGTGAGCGGCTATTAGAGTGGTTACCTGAAAAACTACTAACGCTAGAGAATCTTGAGGGCTTACCTGAACGCATCCTGCACGATGTTTATATGCATTGCAGTTATGCGGATAGAGCAGCAAAACACGCCATAAAACGCAGTATTAATTTTCACTTACGTAACACGCTGCTGCACAATGGGCTATCTGATAACCACTCCCTCCCACCTGCACGGGATAAACCATTGATGCTGGTTATCCTGGAGTGGTTTAACAGCGGCCATTCTATTTACCGTACTCACTCCAGTACGTTGCGCGCCGCGCGTGAGCAGTTTTCCACCCATGGCGTCACCATTGTGGGGGCCACTGATGCCATCACCCGTGACGTTTTTGATGATTTTACCGAGGTCCAGCGGGCGGGGGCGGTTGAGGCTATTGTGGCATTGGCGCAACAATTGCGACCGGATGTTATCTACTTCCCCAGTGTCGGGATGTTCCCACTCACCATTGCACTGACTAATTTACGCTTAGCCCCCTTACAGATAATGGCACTAGGCCATCCGGCAACGACCCATTCCGGCTATATTGATGCGGTATTAGTGGAAGAGGATTATCTGGGGGATCCTCAGTGTTTCTCCGAAAAAGTGGTTGCGTTACCCAAGGACTGTCTGCCCTATGTGCCGCCTGCCAATATTTGCCAGCCGGAACCGATACAACATTTCGATGAGCGCCCAGCGGTACATATCGCGGTTTGTGCCTCGGCGATGAAAATTAACCCTCGCTTTATCGATACCTGTGCTGAGATTGCCCGGCAAACATCAACGCCGGTGATATTTCATTTTTTGGTGGGTTTTTGCTGGGGAATTACCCATCGAGTGATGGAAAAAGCCGTTAATGCTGTTATCCCTCAAGCTAAAATCTATGAGCATTTGGCCTATCAGGACTATTTATTGGTTATTAATCAGTGTGACCTGTTTATTAATCCTTTTCCTTTCGGCAATACCAATGGCATCGTCGATACTGTGCGTCAGGGGTTACCCGGTGTTTGCCTGAGTGGGGCTGAAGTACACGAACATATCGATGAGGGATTGTTCCGTCGGCTGGGATTATCTGAGGAGCTGATTGCGCATAATTTGGCTGAGTATATTGCGGTTACCGTGCGGCTGATCACCGATATTGAGTGGCGTAATAGCCTACGTCGCCAGTTGTTAACAATTCAGCCTGATAATGTGCTGTTTAGCGGGAAACCTGAGCAATTCGGGCTAATTATTAGAGGCCTGCTTGATGATTGTGGTGCTGAAAGAGGATAAAAAAAGCCTCCTGAATCGGAGGCTTGAGTAGACACTAACATCAATAAGACTTATTTATTACGCCGCTTCAGTTTGCCGTTGTTTGGTTGGCTGCTTTAGTGCGGGCTTGGCTGCCAAGGCATCGGCTGCAAACTCATCGACATTAATTGAGCGCAGGCGACTCTCTTCTGCTTTAGTCAAAATAGCGGCCTCTTCAACATTGATTTTCCCTTCAGCCAGCGCATTTTTTGCCAGCACATCCAGGCGAGTAAATGGCAGGCTTTTACCCGCTTCTTTACTCAGGCGCTTATGAATTGGCTCTGCTGCAATCACATCTTGCAAAGCGGCTTCCAGCAAACCTACCGGATTAAACTCGCTCGGTGTCAGATACTGACCACGACCAATACGGCTGCGGGTTGCTGAAGGTACTTGCAGTAACTGCGCCAGTTGATGGTCCAGCTGGTCTGACGGTGCCTGATGTACGCGACCAAACGGGAAGACCACCAACCGCATTAACCCGGCAATAACGCCATTTGGGAAGTTACGCAGTAAATCATCCAGAGCCTGCTCTGCCTGATGCAGTGCATCTTGCACACCCCAATGTACCAACGGCAGGTCTTCTTTTTGGCGGCCTTCGTCTTCATAGCGTTTCAACGTTGCTGATGCCAGATACATTTGGCTGAGAATATCCCCCAGACGGGCAGAGATACGTTCACGACGTTTCAGGCTGCCACCCAACACGCCCATTGAGACATCAGACAGTAAAGCTAAATTGGCGCTCAGGCGGTTCAGATGCTGGTAATAACGGCGAGTGCTGTCTTTGGTTGGTGTGGCACTGGTGCGGCCATTGGTCAGCCCCAACCAGAAACTACGGATTTTGCTGCTACCCACATGGCCCAAATGACCGAACAGCGCTTTATCGAAGGCGGCAACATCATTCGATTGTGCTGCTGCCATTTCATCCAGAACAAACGGATGGCAACGGATTGCCCCTTGGCCGAAGATAATCATGCTACGGGTCAGAATGTTAGCGCCTTCAACGGTGATACCGATAGGGGCACCTTGGTAGCCACGGGCTACGAAGTTGGCCGGCCCAAGGCAGATCCCTTTACCGCCCGCAATATCCATGGCATCCATCACGGCGCGTTGACCACGGTGGGTACAGTGATATTTAACGATAGCGGATAACACCGCCGGTTTCTCACCTAGCATAATACCGCTGGTAATTAAGGTTGCCGCCGCGTCCATCACATAAGCATTACCGGCGATTCGCGCCAACGGCTCTTCAATCCCTTCCATTTTACCGATTGAGATTTTGAACTGACGACGAATATAGGCGTAAGCACCGATCCCCATCGCCACACTTTTCAAGCTACCAGTGGCATTGGACGGCAAGGTAATCCCGCGGCCAACAGACAGGCATTCCACCAGCATGCGCCAGCCCTGCCCAGCCATTTTTGGCCCGCCGATGATGTAATCAATCGGCACAAAGATATCATTGCCACGGGTCGGGCCATTTTGGAATGGCACATTCAGTGGGAAGTGACGACGACCAATTTCCACCCCAGGGGTGTTGGTTGGGATCAGCGCACAGGTGATGCCTAAATCAACGGTATCGCCCAACAGATGTTCAGGGTCAGACAGTTTGAACGCCAGCCCAAGCACTGTGGCGATCGGGGCGAGGGTGATATAGCGTTTATTCCAGGTCAGGCGCATGCCCAGTACCTGCTTACCTTGCCATTCGCCCATACAGACGGTGCCGGTATCTGGGATTGCGCCGGCATCAGAACCCGCTTCTGGGCTGGTCAGGGCGAAACAAGGGATCTCGTCGCCACGGGCCAAACCAGGCAAATAATGATTTTTTTGCTCTTCAGTGCCGTAGTGTTGCAGCAATTCGCCGGGGCCGAGAGAGTTAGGAACGCCAACCGTGATGGCTAAAATGCCAGACACGCCAGACAGTTTTTGCAGTACACGTGCCTGAGCATAAGCTGAGAAATCAAGGCCGCCGTACTCTTGCTTAATGATCATCGCAAAGAAGCGGTGTTCTTTCAGATACGCCCACAGTTCTGGCGGCAAGTCAGCCAGCTCGTGGGTAATTTGGAAGTCATTAGCCATACGACAGGCTTCTTCTACCGGCCCATCAATAAAAGCTTGTTCTTCGGCGGTTAACTGCGGTTTTGGGTAGTTATGCAGTTTTTTCCAGTCAGGCTGGCCCTGGAATAAATCACCTTCCCACCAAGTGGTACCTGCATCAATCGCTTCTTTTTCGGTGCGTGACATTGCAGGCATGACTTTACGGAACATGCGCAATGCGGGTGCAGAAAACAGTGACTGGCGCAGTGGGGTCAGCGTCAGGGGTAGCAAAACAATCACCAGAGGCAATAATGCCCAGAATGACCATAACTGCAACGCTCCCATCGCGGCGGTGTAAACGACAAGAATCAAACTACTGAGATAGAGGTTCACCTGGTGATAGAACAGCACACCAATAAGAACCAGTAAGGCAACAATGCTAAGAACCATCATAGTGAAGCTCCTGAGATGTAGGAGGTCTGACCTGTTGAGAGATACATTTGTTGTAGTCCATCTCATTATTTTTATCAATACCATTACATGTTATTTACAACTCATCTCACAAACTGCCCGCATTAATAGTTAAAACTCTTATGTCTTATTCATTACAGTGCTTCTCGCTGTTTATGCTATCCGGTACACTGACGGCTGATGAATATCGATGCCATAGAACTATAAAGAGGCTCCCATGTACCAGGATTTAATCCGCAGTGAATTGAATGAAGCAGCAGACACACTGGCAAACTTTTTGCAAGATGATAGCAATATCAATGCTATTGCGAACGCAGCCGTATTATTGGCTGATTCTTTTAAGGCTGGCGGTAAAGTCTTGTCATGCGGTAATGGCGGTTCCCATTGTGATGCCATGCATTTTGCCGAAGAGTTGACCGGCCGCTACCGCGAGAATCGTCCCGGTTATCCGGCGATTGCTATTTCAGATGTTAGCCATATCTCTTGTGTTAGTAATGATTTTGGCTATGACTATATCTTCTCTCGTTATGTTGAAGCCGTCGGTCGCGCAGGGGATGTATTACTCGGTATTTCCACTTCTGGTAATTCAGCTAATGTCATTAAGGCGATTGATGCTGCTCGTGCCAAAGGGATGAAGGTTATCACCCTGACGGGTAAAGACGGTGGCAAAATGGCGGGCACGGCAAATATCGAAATTCGGGTTCCCCATTTGGGTTATGCCGATCGCATTCAGGAAATTCATATCAAAGTGATTCATATCTTGATTCAATTGATTGAAAAAGAGATGGTTAAAGCCTGATATGTCGTGGTGATCAACGGTATTATCAATCTCGTTGATCACCTTGACGGTGAGCGAGAGCAGCTACAACGCTGCAACACCAAGAGCTAAGATATACGCGGGAGGTTGGTTATGTGCGAATTGCTCGGGATGAGCGCAAATGTTCCCACGGATATTTGCTTTAGCTTTACCGGCCTGGTGCAAAGGGGCGGGGGGACTGGCCCACATAAAGATGGCTGGGGTATTACCTTTTATGAAGGTAATGGTTGCCGCACGTTTAAAGATCCCCAACCCAGTTTTAATTCACCCATAGCCCGTTTAGTACAAGACTACCCGATAAAATCCTGTGCGGTGGTTTCTCATATCCGTCAGGCAAATCGCGGTGAAGTGGCGTTAGAGAATACCCACCCTTTTACCCGCGAAATGTGGGGGCGAAACTGGACGTATGCCCATAACGGCCAACTTAAAGGTTATCGTCAATTAGAGACCGGTACTTTCCGGCCTATCGGTCAGACTGACAGCGAATATGCTTTCTGCTGGCTACTTAATCAATTGGCAAAGCGCTACCCTCGCACTCCCAGTAACTGGCCAGCGGTATTCCGCTATATCGCTACCCTATGTGAGCAGTTGCGGGCAAAAGGGGTCTTTAATATGTTGCTCTCGGATGGGCGTTTTGTGATGGCGTTCTGTTCGACCAATCTGTATTGGATTACGCGCCGGGCACCTTTTGGTAAAGCGACCTTACTGGATCAAGATGTTGAGATAGATTTTCAACGCCAGACCACACCCAAAGATGTGGTCACGGTGATCGCGACTCAACCCCTGACAGGTAATGAAACCTGGCACAAAATTGCACCAGGTGAATTTGCATTATTCTGTTTTGGTGAGCGAATTTGATTTGGTGAGCGCATATTGCGATACCGGTGCATTGGAGACTGGCGGGCGGCTGAGTACATACTGCCCGTTGATCACTGCAACGGAGGGGGGCATCCGGTTTTTGGTAAAATAGGCATATCCCGGCTGTAATTGCCGCCAGAAGCTGTAATCCGACGAGTTACGGTGGCGTTGCATATTTTGTTCAGTCATACGGAATGGATAGATACTGATATCCACTTTTTCCTGACCAAAGATAAATGCTGTTTGCACGTAGTTAAATATCTCGTCCATATAGGCATCGGTCATTGCATAACAGCCGATTGATTTGCAAGCGCCGTGGATCATCAGATATTTCCCTGAATAACCCTGCGACTTATCATAATCATTTGGGAAGCCAATATTGATTGCCCGATAAAACTTACTGTCAGGTTTTAAATGGCGCATATCAATACTGTAAAAACCTTCCGGGCTTTTAAAATCCCCTTCACGGCGTTTTGGGCCAAGGCCACCTGAAAATTCACAGATGCGATAGCTTTGCACTAAACGATATTCACCTTGTAGCCTGGCGTATAATTCCAGGGTACGTTCTTCTTTGAAAATCTGAATATAGACCGATGACCCGAGTAATTGTTGTTTTAGCTCTTTGGATACTGCCACAGGCTCACTGGCTGAGCTGGTGAAGGATACCGCAGGCAAACCAATTATCACCACAGACGTAAGCATCGCAAACAACCGTGCGATTTTGCCCATTTATTATTCCTACTTATATTATGTAAATTATGCCACTGCATTTTTCGATTTATAGGCGCAGATTATCAGTCGGAAAAATTTTAGCAATATATGTTTTGTATAAAATAACCACAAAGTCGGTAAACATGAATTAACGATACGATTTTACCGAGTGGATAGATAAATTAGCCGTAAAATATTCGTGTTTGCTTGACCCAGGTCACTGCATTTGTCAGACAGTGCGGAATGAAAATGCTAAAATCGTCCACTGCTGATGGCTTGCACATGTAATCGTTATAACAGCCATTTTACCCTGAAATCATTCAATGTGGGTATCAGTACTCATTACCGCGATGCTTTCAATTAGCGTTTATATTTATCTAATTGACTGGGTATTAAACCGTCGTTTAACTGAACCATGAAAGTATCTTATCTTTATGTGGCTGTACGCTCTGGGCTAAGTACAGCATTTGATATAACTAATAAAGTCGCTCAAACCTATGATTAAAATAAAGAAAGGACTCGACCTACCCATCGCCGGAGCACCTGTGCAGGTGATAGAGGATGGTCCTGCTATTCGTCATGTGGCTCTGCTCGGTGAAGAGTATGTGGGCATGCGCCCCTCAATGTTGGTGCAAGAAGGTGATTGGGTTAAGAAAGGCCAGGCGCTCTTTGAAGATAAAAAAAATCCAGGGGTGACCTTTACTGCGATCGCCAGTGGCAGAATTAGCGCTATTAATCGTGGTGAACGCCGGGTGCTACAATCTGTTGTGATAGCGATTGAAGGGGATGAGCAAGTTCCTTTCCCACACTATGATGCAGCGGACCTTAATCATCTGAGCAATGAACAGGTGCAAAGCCTATTACTGGCGTCTGGTTTATGGACCGCATTCAGAACCCGCCCGTTTAGTAAAACCCCTGTTCCTGGTAGTCACCCACGCGCTATTTTTGTCAGTGCAATGGATACCCAACCGCTGGCAGCCGATCCGCAGGTTATTATTGCCACTGAGTCAGACGCCTTTAAGCACGGTTTAACTGTTCTTACACGTCTAACTGAAGGCAAGGTGCATGTGGGCCATGCCCCGGGGCAGGTGGTTGCCAACCATTCGAATGCCCAGATAACTTATAATGAATTCTCCGGCCCGCATCCTGCGGGTCTGGTTGGTACCCACATCCATTTTCTTGAGCCGGTGAGCTTGCGTAAAATGGTGTGGCATGTGGGTTATCAGGATGTGATTGCTATCGGTAAATTATTTACCCGTGGTGAACTCTGTACTGACCGCATCGTTGCGCTGGCGGGTCCACAGGTAAATCAACCGGTATTAGTGCGCACCCGTTTGGGTGCCAGCCTGGCTGAATTAACTGCGGCTAAGTTAAAAGAGGGGGAGAACCGTATTATCTCTGGTTCAGTCCTCAGCGGCACGGCTTTCTCCGCAACTCATGGTTATTTGGGGCGTTTCCACCAGCAAGTATCGGTTATCCGCGAAGGGCGAGAAAAAGAGCTATTTGGTTGGGTAATGCCAGGTCGCGATAAATATTCGATCACCCGCACCACGCTGGGCCATTTCTTCAAACGCAAACTGTTTGCTTTCTCTACCGATATGCACGGCGGGGAGCGCGCTATGGTGCCTATTGGCAACTATGAGCGGGTGATGCCACTGGATATCCTGGCAACCCATTTGTTGCGTGATCTGTTATCCGGTGATACCGACAGCGCGCAAGCGCTAGGGTGCCTGGAGTTAGATGAAGAAGATTTGGCTTTATGTACATTTGTCTGCCCCGGTAAGTACGAATACGGTCCGGCACTGCGCGACATATTGACCCAGATTGAGCAGGAAGGATAACTGATGGGCCTGAAAAATTTTCTTGAGAAAATAGAGCACCACTTTGAAGCGGGTGGCAAATTAGAGAAGTACTATCCGCTATATGAAGCCGCAGCCACTATTTTCTATACGCAGGGCAAAGTAACACCGGGTGCTTCCCATGTACGAGATGCAATCGACCTGAAAAGGATGATGATTCTGGTATGGTTGGCGGTATTCCCAGCCATGTTCTGGGGCATGTATAACGTAGGGCTACAGGCTATCCCGGCGCTAAACCAACTCTACAGTGGCGCGGAACTGCAACAGGTTATAGCCAGTGACTGGCATTACTGGTTGGCACAAATGCTCGGGGCGTCATTGGCTCCAGATGCTGGCTGGGCAAGCAAAATGGTGCTGGGGGCGGTTTATTTTCTGCCTATCTATGCCGTTGTGTTTGTGGTCGGCGGTTTTTGGGAAGTGGTATTCTCTATTGTCCGCAAGCATGAAATCAACGAAGGTTTCTTTGTCTCCTCGATTCTGTTTGCCCTGATAGTCCCTCCCACATTGCCATTATGGCAAGCAGCACTTGGGATCTCTTTCGGTGTGGTTATTGGTAAAGAGATTTTTGGTGGCACCGGGCGTAACTTCCTCAACCCGGCACTGGCTGGGCGTGCTTTCCTATTCTTTGCTTATCCGGCACAGATATCCGGTGATTTGGTGTGGACTGCCGCTGATGGTTTTTCTGGTGCAACTCCATTGTCACAATGGAGTGTCAACGGTAGCCACAGTTTGGTTAACACCATTACTAATCAGCCTATTACGTGGATGGATGCTTTCCTCGGTAATATTCCCGGTTCTATTGGCGAGGTCTCTACGCTGATGATCCTGATTGGCGGTGCCATTATTCTTTTCGGCCGCATCGCCTCGTGGCGGATTGTGGCTGGGGTCATGATTGGCATGATTGCCACGGCCTACCTATTTAACTGGGTTGGTTCCACTACCAATCCGTTATTTGCCATGCCGTGGTATTGGCATCTGGTACTCGGTGGTTTCGCTTTCGGGATGATCTTTATGGCGACCGACCCGGTATCGGCTTCCTTTACCAATAAAGGGAAATGGTGGTATGGCGGCTTGATTGGTGCGATGTGTGTGTTAATCCGCGTCGCTAATCCAGCTTATCCCGAAGGAATGATGCTGGCGATCCTGTTCGCCAACCTGTTTGCACCGCTGTTTGACTATGTGGTTGTTCAGGCCAACATCAAGCGGAGGAAAGCGCGTGGCGAGTGATAAACCAAGAAATAATGACAGCATCAGCAAAACGTTGCTGGTGGTAATTGTGCTCTGTCTGGTGTGTTCTGTGGTGGTTTCTGGTGCGGCTGTTGGTTTGAAAGCCAAGCAGCAGGAGCAACGGCTATTAGACAAACAGCGCAATATTCTAGCGGTAGCGGGTTTGTTGCAACCAAGAATGCCGGCAGAAAACGTTCAGCGGGAATTTGCGCTGCGCATTGAACCACGGCTGCTGGATTTGCAAAGCGGTGCGTTTATTCAACAAGATCCGGCAACCTTTGATCGTGCTCAGGCACTGCGTAGTGACCAAATGAGCATTGCCCTGACGCCCGCACAGGATATTGCTGGCATCCGCCGGCGCGCGAATGTCGTTGAAATCTACCTGGTACGTGGTGAAAGTGGTCAAATCAACAAGATAGTTCTACCTGTTTATGGCTCCGGTCTGTGGTCAATGATGTATGCCTTTGTTGCCATCGACACTGACGGCAAAACGGTGCGTGGTATCACCTATTACGATCAGGGTGAGACCCCAGGTCTGGGAGGCGAGGTTGAGAACCCAATCTGGCGTAACCAATGGATTGGTAAGCGGTTATTTGACGAGCAAGGGCAACCGGCTATTCATATTGTTAAAGGGCGCGCACCGGCTAATGATCCTCACGCCATCGATGGTCTGTCAGGCGCAACCTTGACCTCTAATGGGGTGCAAAACAGCTTTGATTTTTGGCTCGGTGAAAACGGCTTTGGCCCGTTCCTGAAAAAAGTGCGCGAAGGAGCGTTAAAAAATGGCTGATAGCAAAGAGATTAAACGGGTTTTATTTGGGCCGTTATTTGATAACAACCCGATAGCCTTACAGATCCTTGGCGTTTGTTCCGCGCTGGCGGTGACCACCAAGCTGGAAACCGCATTAGTGATGACGCTGGCCGTTACCTTGGTAACGGCGTTCTCCAGTTTCTTTATCTCACTGATTCGCAATCATATTCCAAACAGCGTGCGCATCATTGTTCAGATGGTGATTATTGCCTCGCTGGTGATTGTGGTCGATCAGATCTTACGGGCTTATGCCTATGAGATATCCAAACAGCTATCAGTATTTGTCGGCCTGATTATTACTAACTGTATTGTGATGGGGCGTGCTGAAGCTTATGCGATGAAATCGCCGCCGATTGAAAGCTTTATGGATGGTATTGGTAATGGTTTGGGTTACGGCGTGGTGCTGGTGTTGGTGGGTTTTGTCCGCGAACTGATTGGCTCCGGCAAATTATTTGGAGTAACAGTATTTGAAACCGTCCAGAACGGCGGGTGGTATCAGCCGAACGGATTGTTCCTGTTGGCACCAAGCGCATTCTTTATCATTGGTTTGCTGATTTGGGGTCTGCGTACCCTGAAACCTGCGCAGATTGAGAAGGAGTAATTGATGATGGAACATTACATCAGTCTGTTTGTCCGCGCGGTGTTTGTGGAGAATATGGCGTTAGCATTCTTTTTGGGGATGTGTACTTTCCTCGCTGTTTCCAAGAAAGTGTCGACCGCCTTTGGCCTTGGTATCGCGGTAACGGTGGTATTGGGTATCTCAGTACCTGCGAATAATCTGGTTTATAACCTGGTGCTGCGTGATGGCGCATTGGTTGAAGGGGTTGATCTTAGTTTCCTCAACTTCATCACCTTTATTGGTGTTATCGCTGCCATAGTGCAGGTGTTGGAGATGATTCTCGATCGCTATTTCCCGGCACTTTATAACGCATTGGGTATTTTCCTGCCACTGATCACCGTCAACTGCGCCATCTTCGGCGGCGTCTCCTTTATGGCGCAACGAGATTACAACTTCCCTGAGTCCATCGTTTACGGCTTTGGCTCGGGTATCGGTTGGATGCTGGCGATTGTAGCGCTCGCAGGTATTCGCGAAAAAATGAAATATGCCAATGTGCCTGCGGGCTTACAGGGGTTAGGGATCACCTTTATCACAACCGGATTGATGGCCTTAGGGTTTATGTCTTTCTCCGGTGTGAATTTATAAAGGCAGGAATAATTCATGGAAATAATTCTGGGCGTAGTGATGTTCACCCTCATCGTACTGGCATTGACGGTGATGATTCTATTTGCCAAATCAAAATTGGTGAATACCGGTGATATTACCGTTGATGTTAATGATGATGCGGACAAAAGTTTTACCGCTCCGGCAGGGGATAAGCTGCTCAACATGCTTTCCAGCCAAGGTATTTTCGTTTCTTCAGCTTGTGGTGGTGGCGGTTCCTGCGGGCAGTGCCGCGTGACGATTAAAGAAGGTGGCGGGGATATCCTGCCGACGGAACTTTCACATATCTCAAAGCGTGAAGCGAAAGAAGGCTGCCGGTTAGCTTGCCAGGTTAGCGTTAAGCAAAATCTGAAAATTGAATTGCCAGAAGAAATCTTTGGGGTGAAAAAGTGGGAGTGTGAAGTTATCTCTAATGATAATAAAGCCACATTTATCAAAGAACTGAAACTGAAGATTCCAGATGGTGAAGTGGTGCCATTCCGTGCTGGTGGTTTTATCCAAATAGAAGCTGAACCGCATACCGTTAAATACGCGGACTTCGATGTGCCTGATGAATATCGCGGTGATTGGGATAAATTCAATCTGTTCCGGTTCGAGTCAGTGGTCGTTGAACCAACGGTGCGTGCCTACTCGATGGCAAACTACCCACAAGAGCGTGGCATTATCATGCTTAACGTGCGTATTGCCACGCCACCACCGTCAGTTCCTGATGCGCCGCCGGGCATTATGTCCTCTTATATCTGGTCACTAAAACCCGGTGATAAGGTGATTATCTCTGGTCCATTTGGTGAGTTTTTTGCCAAAGATACCGATGCCGAGATGGTCTTTATTGGCGGTGGGGCGGGTATGGCACCGATGCGCTCGCATATTTTTGATCAGCTTAAGCGGCTACATTCGAAGCGTAAAATCAGTTTTTGGTATGGTGCGCGTTCACGGCGTGAAATGTTCTATGAAGAAGATTTTGACCAGTTACAGGCTGAGAATGATAATTTCCGTTGGCACGTTGCATTATCAGACCCACAGCCGGAAGATAATTGGACGGGATATACCGGCTTCATTCATAACGTGTTGTTAGAAAATTACCTTAAAAATCATCCGGCACCGGAAGATTGTGAATTCTATATGTGTGGCCCTCCGATGATGAATGCGGCAGTTATCAAGATGCTGAAGGATCTCGGTGTGGAAGACGACAATATTATGCTTGATGATTTTGGTGGCTGATTTGCCATTACACGGCTTTTTACTGCAATTGGGGATATTTGTGCAGAAACAGATAACACATTGGTTCATGGCAGTGGTGGGGATTTTGCTGCTCACAGGATGTGGTCCTGAGCAAGTTAATCTCGAAGGTAAAACCATGGGAACTTCATATTCAATTAAGTATATGAGTGACTCATCCACACCCAGCCCAGAGAAGTTACAGCAGGAAATAGACCGCGAGTTGGAACAGGTTAATGACCAGATGTCGACATATCGGCCCGACTCTGAATTGAGTCGCTTTAATCAAAGTCGCGCAGTGAATACACCTTTCGCGGTTTCAGCGGCGACGGCTAAAGTCGTGCGTGAGGCTATTCGCATTAATCGCCTGACCGATGGTGCGCTGGATGTCACCGTTGGACCTTTGGTTAACTTATGGGGCTTTGGTCCTGAAGGGCGGCCAGATGTTGTTCCTACTGAGGCTGAAATTGCCAAACGTCGGGCATGGGTCGGTATTAATAATCTGGCCATAGAAAATGGTGCCTTGGTCAAACGGATCCCTGAGTTGTATGTTGATCTATCCTCTATTGCCAAGGGATATGGAGTCGATGTTGTGGCCGAATATCTGGAAACGCAAAATATCACCAACTATATGGTTGATATCGGAGGGGAAGTACGGACTCGTGGCAATAATGGGGAAAATAAACCTTGGCGCATTGCGATAGAAAAACCTGTCGCAGGTTCTGCGCAAAGTGCTCAAGAGGTTATCGAACCTGGACGTATGGCAATAGCAACCTCAGGGGATTATCGTAATTACTTTGAACAGAATGGTGTACGTTACTCACATACGATTGACCCGGATACCGGCCGACCAATTAACCATCGATTAGTCTCAATTACTGTTTTGGACCCAAGCTGTATGACCGCAGATGGACTGTCGACTGGGTTAGATGTCCTTGGGCCAGAAAGAGGGATGGCACTCGCTAATTTACTGGGTATTCCGGTATTTATGATAGTAAAAACCGATGAAGGTTTTGAGGAACGCTATTCTGATGCGTTCAAACCTTATCTGCAAAAACGGCCTTGATAGGAGAGGATATGTTGACTGTTTTTATCGCATCCTTTGTTTTCTTTCTATTGGCCATCGGCGGGATGTCGTTAGGTTATATCGTAAAACGTAAAACCTTACAGGGCAGTTGCGGAGGAATAGCGGGTTTGGGGATGGAGAAAGTATGTGATTGCCCTGAGCCTTGTGATTCTCGTAAGAAGCGCTTGGCTAAGGAAGCCGCTCGCCAGAAAAAATTGGATCAATACCGTATCCTATAAGATGTGTTATAGATTACGATGCTTTAATGCCGAGCATTCTGTATAAAACGTGGTTATATGCACGACAAGCAAATTTAGACATAACCCCCCAGCCAACTCAGTGTTGACCAGGGGGGGTATTTACGCTTTAGTGCTATTCGTGGCTGATTAGTCTCCGGCGATAATGCTGTTTTTTCATTTTCTGATTTACGTCTATACCATTGTGGTTGTTTTTTACTTATTTATTCTTACTTGCTCACTATACTTTTAAAAAGTGCAGGAGAATCAACCATAATTCCATTTGCCTGTAATTCTCTCGCTTTTTTATAATCTTCGGGAGTATTGATGCCGAAGAAAATAATATGTGCGTTGGTATTCCTTCTAAAACAATCCATCGCCTCTTTATCCCAACTTAATACTGCGTCAGAACGGCCTTCGCCCAACGTGTATTTTTCTACCACTTGTACTTTGCGATGTAACTCTAAACCATACCAACGCTCTTTATTATCTGCTGGCAATTCACATTTATGATCCATCATAATATTAGCTAATTGAGTACGGGTAAAGTTGCGGCTTTCAAATCGCTTGATTTTATGCGAGGCATCGCTGTCTGCATTGACTGTATCCAGTGCCTCCAGATAGTTATCATCCGTAGAGTAAACCCGGGTACGTGCGAAGCGATCTTTTTCTCCCTTGCTGGTTGCGGTAAGCGTCTCTTTTAGGGCTTTGGCAAAGGTTATTGGGTTGGCATCGGGCGATTTAATGTCCAGATAGAATGTCGTGTCAGGATACTTCTTCAGCACTTCATCAAGTGTGGGAATACCTGTGTGTGAGCCAGCCTTAGGTTGAATATGATGTTTCTTATCATAGGCAACGCTCGCATCCACTTTAGCCAGTTGTTGTGCAGTATAACCTGAGATGGCACCGGACTTATCTGTTAACTCTTTGAGGTCTATAGGGCGATACAATACCGGAATATTATCTTTCGATAGTTGTAATGTAATCCATATGGCGTCAGCACCATTAGACAGTGCTTTATCGATAGCCGGTAAGGTATTTTCTGGCGCATCAGCCGTTCCTGCGCGGTGGGCAATAATTTGTGGCGCTGCAAGGGTAACAGATTGGGCGTTAACAACAAAGGTAGCGGAAAGGAGTAGGGTAGCCATTATATAATTTCGCATAATATATAGTTTCCATTCATTATCTAATAATGAATTTTATGAGTTGAAGGTTAATCATAT
>NZ_JAZGQE010000062.1:0-24485 GCF_048593885.1 Yersinia sp. 1252 StPb PI
CGTAGATGTTGGGAATGATTGGGATAGGAAGGGGATGGAGGCTATTTATGATGCCGGTTACCGGAAACCAAAGGAGTGATACGTGACTCCAGAAGAGAGACAGAACGCGCTCCAATCCACCGCCAGAAACTGTAACAACGAAATTAAAACCACACTCGCCGCTCTGCCGGCCAACACAAATAAAGACTCCATCACCCGCCCTATCATTCTTCGACATTACGAAAAGCTAAAGCCACTTGGCTACAAGCTGGCTTGGCTACAAGCTGGCTTGGCTTCTTTTCGCCATCGGCGTGCTGAATGGTCAGTTTAAGTGGAACAGGTGATCGGATTGATAAAGAGATAAGAGGCCAAAATGGATAAATACAGTCTCACATTCGATGAGGCTTGCGAATTCCTTGGGTTATCAAGGCCAACATTATCGCAGTGGATTAAATCAGGAAGATTAACCGCAAGCCGTAAAACATCAGCAAAACAATCACCGTACATCATAACCCGCCAAGCATGTATTGCCGCTCTACAAAATCCCCTGCACACTGTTGCAGTGAGCGCGATAGGTGCGACAGGAGAATCACAATGTCAATCTTCCGCAGAGGTAAGGTATGGTACGCGAGCATCTCTATCCCGGGTGCGAAGCGTATTAAAGAATCACTTGGAACTGAAGACAAGCGGCAGGCTCAGGAACTGCACGACAAGTTAAAGTCTGATTATTGGCGCGTAGACCGACTCGGTGAAATGCCTGAAATCATGTTTGAGGAGGCTTGCTTGCGCTGGATTGAAGAGAAGGCAGAAAAGCGATCTCTTGATACAGATAAAAGTCTTATGGGGTTTTGGTTATCACATTTCGAGGGAATGAAGCTGAAGGATATTACCGAGGCGAGAATATACGCAGCAATCAGCAAAATGACTAATCGAAGGCATGAAGAGAACTGGCGGATAATGGCAACATCAGCAGCCAATAAAGGGAAGGAACCACCCCAATTCAAGTCAAAACCATCATCAACAGCGACAAAGGCGGCACACCTTTCGCTGATTAAGTCGATAATGAGGGCAGCGGAGCGTGAATGGAAATGGCTTGATAAGGCACCACTCATTAAGGTTCCACAACCGAAGAATAAGCGCATTCGCTGGCTGGAACCACATGAGGCGATAAGGTTGATAAATGAGTGTCCAGAGCCGTTAAAGTCTGTGGTTCGTTTTGCTCTTTCTACCGGGCTGCGGCGCTCCAACATTATCAACTTGGAGTGGCAGCAGATAGACATGCAAAGAAAAGTTGCCTGGATTAACCCGGAAGAGAGCAAGTCAGGCAGGGCTATTGGCATAGCCCTGAATGATACAGCCTCAAAGGTGCTTAGGGAGCAGATTGGAAAGCATAACAAATATGTGTTTGTTCATACTCACGCATCAAATAGGTCTGATGGGTCATTAACACCAGAAATAAGGAAATTGCGTGTTGATAGTAATAAAGCTTGGTATTCGGCATTAAAAAGAGCCGGAATAGATAATTTCAGATTTCATGATTTAAGACATACATGGGCAAGCTGGTTAGTTCAATCCGGGGTTCCTATTTCTGCATTACAAGAAATGGGTGGCTGGGAGTCAATTGAAATGGTGAAAAGATATGCCCATCTTTCACCGAATCATTTAAATGAACATGCCAGACAAATAGACGCAATATTTAATGATTGTGTCCCAAATATGTCCCATGAAATAGATTTGAAATTAGAGGTTAATTCTAAGTGATTGATTTTGTTGGTGGGTCGTGCAGGGTTCGAACCTGCGACCAATTGATTAAGAGTCAACTGCTCTACCAACTGAGCTAACGACCCAACGGCGATAATTATTCTCCTGTTAGCCTTGGCTGTCAAACATTTCATCGGATTTTTCTGTTTATACTGTTTATATCCCTCTCTGGAGATTAATTATTCATCTGTTCTTTACGATTATTGTTAGTTATGTGACTTCATGTTGTAATTCCAGCTGCTGTGATGAACTTAACAAAATTCAGTGTGTGAAATATAAACACTGGAAAACGAGGCGTATTGTGCAATTATTGTTGCGAAGATATTAAATAATTCGCAAATTGTACTTAAAACATAGCAAAAAACAGACAGACAGACAGACAGACAGACAGACAGACAGACAGACAGACAGACAGACAGACAGACAGACAGGTTAAGACCAAAGAGCCAACATAGAGCTCAACAACTTCACAAATACAGGAAGAGGGAATGGGAAAGATGGTAGACCAATCCAAGATAGTGGCAGAACAGTTGCCGGAACCTGAAGAGCATCTTCAACGAAGCCTCTCCAACCGCCATATCCAGCTAATTGCTATTGGCGGGGCTATAGGTACCGGATTGTTTATGGGATCGGGTAAAACCATCAGCCTTGCCGGGCCGTCGATTATTTTCGTTTATATGATAATCGGTTTTATGCTGTTTTTCGTGATGCGGGCCATGGGTGAGCTGCTGCTATCGAATCTGAAATATAAATCATTTAGTGATTTCGCCGCCGACTTACTCGGTCCTTGGGCTGGTTTTTTCACCGGCTGGACCTACTGGTTTTGTTGGGTCATCACCGGGATCGCTGATGTGGTTGCCATCACGGCTTACGCCCAATTTTGGTTCCCCGGTTTCTCCCAGTGGGTTGCCTCACTGCTAGTGGTTTTACTGTTGCTATCACTGAATTTGGCCACGGTAAAAATGTTCGGAGAAATGGAGTTCTGGTTTGCCATGATTAAAATTGTGGCAATTGTGGCACTGATCTTTGCCGGCTTAACCATGGTGTTAATGAGTTATCAGTCCCCTTCGGGGACCACCGCATCATTTACCCATTTATGGAATGATGGTGGGATGTTCCCGAAAGGAATCAGTGGATTCTTTGCGGGCTTCCAGATAGCCGTTTTTGCTTTTGTCGGTATTGAGTTAGTTGGGACCACCGCTGCTGAAACCAAAGATCCTGAAGTGGTATTACCGCGTGCTATTAACTCCATCCCTATCCGCATCATCATGTTCTATGTTTTCTCATTGATTATGATTATGTCAGTGACACCATGGAGTTCAGTAGTTGCCGATAAAAGCCCGTTTGTTGAGTTATTCGTTCTGGTCGGGTTACCTGCCGCAGCGAGTGTGATCAACTTTGTGGTCCTAACCTCGGCGGCTTCGTCAGCTAACAGTGGCGTGTTTTCCACCAGCCGTATGTTGTTCGGTTTGGCAAAAGAAGGTGATGCACCAAAGCAATTTGGTAAGCTGTCGCGCCGTTCCGTCCCCGCATCCGGCCTGACATTCTCTTGTATCTGTTTGCTAGGTGGTGTGGTTCTCATTTACCTAATCCCGAACGTAATGACGGTGTTTACACTGGTCACCACAGTTTCAGCGATTCTGTTTATGTTCGTCTGGACCATCATCCTTTGCTCTTACCTGGTGTATCGCAAAAGACGCCCGGCATTACATAAGAAATCCATCTATAAAATGCCCGCGGGTATTTTCATGTCGTGGGTATGTATGGCGTTCTTTGCCTTTGTCCTGGTGCTGTTAACCTTGGAAAGTGATACCCGCCAAGCCCTGATAGTGACGCCGCTGTGGTTTGTCATTCTGACCATTGGTTATCTCATCTTGAAGAAGCGCAGAAGCTACTTGTACGACAACCGTAATCAGTAAGGCGTCATCATCACCTATAGCGGTTGTTTTATTATCATCACCTTACTCCCTGCACGGGAGTAAGGTGATACTTAGGCTGCCGTGATTGCTTCGCGTAATCGGCGTGGCGTTAAGCCAAAATGCCGCTGAAAACGTGAAGTAAAACGGGATGGTGAAATATAACCGTGCTGTGCAGCGATCTCGCCAATCGAAAGTGATGTGGTTTGTAATGCATTTAATGCACACCCCATACGAACCTCTTCCAGAATCACGCGAAAACTGCGATCTTCTTGCATCAGTTTGCGCCGCAAAGTTGAATCCCCAATATGCAAAGAGTGGGCGACATCACTCACGCTCCAGTTGCGCGCCGGATCGAGCAGTAAAACTTGTTGTACCTGTTCCGCCCATTTATCTCGTCGGTCGATTAATAACGTCCCTGCCTGCCCAGCCAAGTGCAGCGCCAATAAAACCCCCATCGCCGCATGCTGTAAGAGCGCATCTGGCGCATGACACTTCACGTTGAGCAATAAGCTATCCCATGCAAGGCGGGTATGGCTATCCAGAGGAACACATAGCGATGCAGTTGCCACTGGCGTCACCGCCGAGGCACCGTACCAGTGGCGAAACTGGCGTAATAAACTTTGCGGCAGATAGACCATATCAGAACAATAATGCCCCCGATCCGGGGTATTCGCGATACTGACTTCGATACCGGCAGGAAACAAAATAAGCGACGATTGCCCCGCACTGGCAGCCTGTGCCCCCCATTGCACCAATTTACTGCCCTGACGGACATGGCACAGTGCCGGTGAAAACACGGTGACCCGATGCAACGTATGTGCTTGGCGGGCAACAATTTCAGCGCTGGAGATAGCCATCTGGCTATGATTTATCTGCTGCATACTTCCTGCTCTTGGATTAATAATTAGCGGCCATAAGTGGCAACCAGTTGCGTTTTCGCAATCACATTACTGTTGAGCATAAAACCCACCAATGCACCACTGGCATCACTACTGAGGGGTAATTTATCTGTTTTCAATGCCCACACCGTGAACTGATAGCGATGAGGTTTATCTCCTGCTGGTGGGCAAGCCCCTCCGAATCCCGCATAGCCGAAGTCATTGCGCCCCTGAACAGCACCAACAGGTAAAGTGCTATTTTTGCTCTGCCCAGCATTAGTTGCCAATGAATGAACATCGGCGGGGATATTCACCACCGTCCAATGCCACCAGCCACTCCCCGTCGGGGCATCAGGATCATAAGCGGTAATGGCGAAGCTTTTGGTTCCTGCGGGCGCACCCTGCCATGAAAGCTGTGGCGATTGATTCCCGCCATCACAGCCAAATCCGTTAAAAACCTGCTGGGTTTGTAAGGGTCTACCTTCAGGCATATCGCTACTTTTGACGCTGAAGGTTTGTGCCTGAGCAGATAATGACACTGCGATAATCGCCAGAGACAGTGCTATTTTTTTCATGATGGTTCTCCTGTGAGGTAAGTTAGTAGCTTACGCAAACAGGCTTGTTTACATTGTGCCATAACGCTCTGTTAGTGTGCCAAAAAGCTCAATCAAGAGCGTTAAGGCGTTTTATGACCAAGACGTCACGCCATGTGCAGGATCATCGCGGTAAAATGCTCGCAACTGCGGTTAAATAAGTTGTGATAAGCGTGTCAGAAAGCTGTCGGGAACATGTCATGCTGCTGTCGTGGCAGTGACGAGGGCTTAAGCATAGATTTGTTGATATCGCTTCAAACCCCATAGGAAAATCAGTATGAACATCTATCGTATTCGTGAATTGCGGTTGGCCCGGGCCTGGTCACAAGAACAGTTGGCTGAACTTTGCAGTCTGAGTGTGCGCACGATTCAACGCATAGAGAATGGTGAACAAGCCAGCCTGGAAACACTGAGTGCTATTGCGGCCGTCATGGATCTGAAAGTCAGTGAGCTGTATTGCCCAAATGTCTCTCAGGAACAGAGCACCCCGTCGCAAGCCGTTGACCAACGCGTCATTGATGCCCGCAAAGCGGTTGAGGATGAAATGTCTTTACTACGTCAGCTACTGCGGGCGGTTATTCTGTGTGCAGTGCTGTTTGCTATCAATTGGTTTACGTCACCTGGCTATATGTGGGCCTGGTGGGTAGTGCTAGGGCTAAGTATCCCGCTGTGTCTGCGCGCAATAAATCTGTTATTGCTGGGTAATTGGGTCGAGCGCTGGCAGCAAAAACGCCTGCAAAAGAAGTTACGTAATCTGTAACAATACTGCGCTAATAAAACCAGCAGAAAGAGAAGGTTACCTCATATCCCGTTCACTTTCCGCACGACTAATAAGTTGCAGCCTGATTATATTGGCGTATGGTTAATAGGTGTCATTAGCAGCGACTATGATTACATCATCAGCATTATTCAATAAATTTGATTGGAGCATAGCGAGATGGCGAAAATTTTAGTGCTTTACTATTCCATGTATGGGCATATCGAAACACTTGCCGGTGCGATTGCCGAAGGTGCCCAAAAAGTCAGCGGTGTTGAAGTGACCATCAAGCGAGTCCCTGAAACCATGCCACCAGACGCCTTCGCCAATGCCGGCGGCAAAAACAACCAGCAAGCCCCGGTCGCAACGCCGCAAGAACTGGCCGATTACGATGGCATCATTTTTGGTACCCCAACCCGTTTCGGTAATATGGCAGGGCAAATGCGTACCTTCCTCGATCAAACCGGCGGGCTATGGGCTTCTGGTGCACTGTACGGCAAAGTTGCCAGTGTATTCTCCTCAACCGGTACTGGCGGCGGACAAGAGCACACCATCACCTCCACGTGGACCACATTAGCCCACCACGGTTTTATCATCGTGCCAATCGGCTATGGGGCCAAAGAGTTATTTGATGTTTCACAGACCCGCGGCGGTACCCCATATGGTGCAACAACCATTGCCGGTGGTGATGGCTCCCGTCAGCCAACTGCTGAAGAGCTTGCTATCGCCCGTTTCCAGGGCGAGCATGTGGCAAAAATTACCGCCAAACTGGTAAGCTAACGCCCTTCATAATACCTAATACCGCAGCGGGGTTAGTTTCGCTTAATATTCAGCCCATATCAGGGCTTGGCAAGTAGCGTTCAAATCTGCTTTGAGCATCAACCCTGCTGTCTGGCAATAAAAAAGCACCGCATGAAAGCGGTGCTCTTGCTTACTCATTAAACAGAGTTAGGCTTCAAGCAGCCCTTGTGCCAGATAGTGGTTAGCATCAACCACCCCAGGTAACACGAAGAAATATCCCCCACCGATCGGTTTGACATACTCTTCTAATGCCTCACCGTTCAACCGTTTTTGTACCGTCAGGAACGCCTTTTCCAAATCAGATTGGTAGCAGACAAACAGCAAGCCCATGTCCAGTTGCCCTGAATTTGACACTCCCAGCGAGTAACTGTAGCCACGGCGTAACATCAGGTTATTCTGAGTTTCTGCGGTACGTGGATTTGCCAGCCGAATATGTGCATCTAGCTTAATCACGTTGCCATCGGGATCTTTGGTGTAATCCGGCTCATCATGTTCATGTATGCTCCCCAAGGGTGCACCGCTATGTTTATCACGGCCAAAGATAGTCTGCTGTTCTTGTAACGGTGTGCGATCCCAGAATTCCACTTTAAAGCGAATAATCCGCGCCGCCTGATAGCTACCCCCGACAGCCCATGCGGGCTCGCCGATATTGCCCTGAACCCATACCACTTGATTAATCAGCGGCTTATCACTGGTTTTGGGATTCGCAGTGCCATCTTTAAAACCCAACAAATTGATTGGCGTTTCTTTACCTTTGCTACGGGCCGCATGAGCAGAAATAAAACCTTCACGCTTCCACCGCACACTGAGTAAATCTGGCGTGTGCTTGATAATATCGCGCAGAGCGTGAATCACCGTTTCATTGGTATTAGCACAAATTTGCAGCAAGATATCACCATGACACAAACCCGCATCCAGTGAATCATTGGGGAAGCGCGTCATTCTTTGTAGCCGCAGTGGTTTCTGTCCCTGCAAACCAAACCGCTCATCAAACAAAGAATCCCCCACAGAAACCGTAATGGTCAGGTTATCCGGGTAAATTTCCGGCCCCATAATTCCAGAATCCAGCGGTGGCAATTTGGCATTAACCGAAGGTGCATGCCCGCCGCGGGTCAGGAAGTCCAGCCGCTCAGTCAGCAGTTTGAATAATCGGGTCAAGGCCGCCTTATCAGTGGCCAATACATCAAATGCTACCAGCATCATGGCCGCTTGCTGTGGGGTTAATACCCCTGACTGATGCTGACCATAAAAGGGCTGCTTCTGCCAGCGTTCATCTTGCGCAAGTGCGGCCTCGGGTGCAGGGCAATCTGCCGCTCGGGCTATCTTTGCCCCGCCAAGCGCCAAGGCACCACTCATCATGCCCATACCCAGCAGTAAACGCCGACGGGACGGCAATGCCGCCCCGTTATCATGTTGATACGACCCGTGTTGCGGGCCGGTTTTCTTACTCATCTTAATGCCTCAATCCAAACCCAATACGCCACGAAGCTGAGCAAGGTCTTCCGCCAGTGCCGTAATCGGCCCTTTCATAGCATTACGATCGGCGTCAGTTAACTTATCGTAAGACTCATAACCCTCTTTCGTGCGATATTTCGCCAATACGCTATCGACGGTTTTGAAGTTAGCATCGATTTTTTGCAGCAGCGGCTGGTCGGCTTTTTCCAGCAATGGCCGCAGCAGATTAACAATTTTCTGTGCTCCATCAACGTTGGCCTGGAAATCCCACAGATCAGTACGGCTGTAACGGTCTTCTTCACCACTGATTTTGCTGGCCGCAACCTCTTCGATTAAGCCCGCAGCACCACCAACCACTTTATTTGGCGCAAATGTCAGGCCGGTGATACGTTGTTGCAGTTCCAGGGTGTCCTTGTACAGTTGGTCGGCGAATTTATCCGCGCCTTTAGTGGTGTTGTCACCAAACAGGATTTTTTCTAACCGATGAAAACCGGTAAATTTCGGATCAGCGGCCTTCTGCTCAAAATCGTCCTCACGGGCATCGATACTGCCATCCAAATCTGAGAACAATTCAGCAATCGGCTCGATACGCTCATAATGCTGGCGGGTTGGCGCATACAACTTGCGCGCCAGAGCCAAATCGCCTTTCTTGATTGCATCAGTAAAGGCTTTAGTTTGCGTGACTAATTGGGCAACTTCTTGTGTTACATAGACTTTATATTCGGCAATTGGCCCGACCAATGCCATCGCGTCCGGTTTTACCGCAGCGTGATCACCGGCCGCCGTAACTGTCAATTTACCTTTCGGGTTGCTGAGTAAGCCACAGGTCATATCGTATTCACCCGGCTCCAGATTAGCCGTCATCTTCTGGGTAAAACCCGGGGCAATATTTTCGCGTTCCTCAACCACCATCACGCCTTTGAGGATCTCCCACTCCAACCCTTTCTGACTGGCATTATGGACAATAAATTGAGTTTTACCGGCAGGAATAGACAGCGCCATCGGCTCACACTGCTTATCGTTAACGGTAATTTTAATTTGTGGAATATCAGCTGCTTGTACGTTGATAGCCACAACAGGTAGTGCCAGTAACGCGGCGTGCAATGCAGTGCGACGGAAGAACCGGTTAGACATGTGAAAATTCCTGAATTATTGGTTAGTTTTCCGCGCAGCAGCGGCAATTGTGGCCGCCGTAGTGCGTGGTGGAAGGAAAAAGAGCATCAGTGCCGGAATCAGATAGATAAAGTAGACCGCAACTTCGCTAATTGTTGGTGCTTCCTGATAGCCAAACATCCCTTCAAGGAAGGTGCCGAGCAGTGAATGAGTGGAGAGCACATTCGTCAAATCGAACGCGATATCCTGAAAATGATTCCACAGACCGGCTTCATGGAAGGCTCTGATAGCTCCGGCGGCCAGGCCTGCGGCGACAAACAAGATAAACAGGCTGGTCCATTTGAAAAATTTAGCCAGATGCAACTTAACGCCGCCCCAGTAGATAGCCATCCCCACTAAAATGGCGCAGGTCAGGCCAAGTATTGCGCCAATTGGCGCGCCAATCCCGATATCCTGCTGGAAAGCCGCCAGTAAGAAGAATACCGATTCAAGCCCTTCGCGGGCCACGGCAAAAAAGACCATCGCCACCAATGCCCAGCCCTGACTGCGGCCTGAGTTGAGGGCATTATCAATTGCCCCTTCCAGATGGACTTTGACTGACTTGGATACCTTGCGCATCCAGAAAACCATATAGGTTAAAATGCAAACTGCGACCACCGCAATAATACCTTCAAACAGCTCTTGCTGTTTTTGCGGAAACTCACCCGTGGTTTCATTAATAAAGATGCCGATAGCAAGGCATAGCGCGGCTGCCGTTACTACTCCAATCCACACTGCCCCCATCCATTGACCGCGTTGAGTACGCTTAAGGTAACTGGCGATCAAGCTAACAATCAGCGCGGCTTCCAGCCCTTCACGAAACATAATTAGAAATGGGACAAACATGCTAAGCACCCCTGCGCTGGATATGGGTATAAATATGTAATTATGAGTAACGTCAATTTACGTAAAGAAAAGTAAAACTAAGAACGATAGTGATTATCATTCTGGCAAAAAGAAATTCAAGAGGCTAAATAAGAATATTGTTAAACAAACTGTGGCAAGTTGTTTCTGCCGGGTTAAATAACAAATAAATTCATTAAGATACGGTTTTTTTAGCTTGCACCGCCCTCTCAGCCTATTTATCGATATCTGGCGCAATTTTCAGCAAAAAAAAGCCTCCTGTGGTACAGGAGGCGATGTTAAGCAAAAGTAAATGCCATTAATAACAGCATGTGTGCGCTATTAAATGGTTTTAAACTCCGCTTCAGCATTACGGAAACGTTCAGTAATGGTATTACTTGGCGTATTGCCCAACAAGCTCACCACCACAATGGCGATACTGGCAAATAGGAAGCCTGGTATAATTTCATACAAGCCCAACCAGGCATATTGCTTCCAGACGATAACCGTAATAGCACCGAGCAACATCCCTGCCAGTGCACCATTGCGAGTCATTCGTGGCCAAATCACCGAGATAAGAACCACAGGACCAAATGCGGCGCCAAAACCGGCCCATGCATAGCTAACCAGACCAAGAACCCGATTATCCGGGTCCGCTGCCAGTGCGATAGCTATCAATGCCACCAGCAACACCATGGCACGGCCGACCCACACTAACTCTTTCTGACTGGCCTTTTTACGCAGGAATGCTTTGTACAGGTCTTCCGTCAACGCACTAGAACACACCAGTAACTGGCAGCTTAAGGTACTCATGACGGCTGCCAGAATAGCGGACAGTAAAATACCGGCAATCCATGGATTGAAGAGTAATTTAGCTAACTCAATGAAAACACGTTCGCCATTTTGGCTCACATTCCCGGCTTGTTCAGGATGGTTTTCAAAGTAAGCAATACCAAAGAAGCCCACCGCGATGGTCCCTGCCAGACAGAGGATCATCCAAGTCATACTGATGCGGCGTGCACTACGAATAGTACGGTGAGAGTCTGCCGCCATAAAACGCGCCAGAATATGTGGCTGACCAAAATAACCCAATCCCCAACCGAGTAGAGAGAGGATGGCAACCAGATTCAGCCCTTTAAACATGTCAATATTCGCCGGATTTTTCGCAGCAATGACCATCATGGAAGTGTCGATACCTCCCACCGCCAGAATAACAATAATCGGGGTCAGGATCAGAGCAAAAATCATCAGCGTTGCTTGTACTGTATCCGTCCAGCTTACTGCGAGGAAACCGCCAATAAAGGTATAGGCGATGGTGGCCGCAGCACCAGCCCATAATGCGGTGCCATAGCTCATATCAAACGTACTTTCGAATAAACGCGCACCGGCAACGATTCCTGAAGCGCAATAAATAGTGAAGAAAACCAAGATAACTACCGCTGATATCACCCGCAGCAATTTACTCTTATCTTCAAAACGGCTGGTGAAATAATCAGGCAATGTCAGTGCATTGTTATTGGCTTCGGTATGAACCCGCAAACGGCCTGCGACCAACTTCCAGTTAAGATAAGCACCAATCGTTAAACCAATGGCTATCCAGCTCTCGGAAATACCCGACAGGAATATCGCCCCCGGTAATCCCATTAATAACCAGCCACTCATATCGGAAGCACCGGCAGATAATGCAGTGACCACACTGCCTAAACTTCGCCCACCCAGAATATAATCATCAAAGTTATTGGTTGCCCGGTAGGCCATGAGGCCAATTAATATCATCCCAAAAATGTAAACTAAAAAAGTCACCAACATTGGCGTATTCATGGTCATGCAACGTCTCCATAGTGCGTATTATCGTTTTAATATATCCCGCTATTTTGAGTTCTTTCCGCTCAGTGCGGTGTCATGTTTTCACTCTGGAGAGCCGGAACGTGACACTCAGTTGCACCAGAGATGAATCTCGAACTCAAATAAACTACCAGCACAACTATTCGCTGGCGAACGGCCATCTCGCGGTGGCTATCCTAGTGGAGGAGTTTCCTTACTCACAACAAATTAAACAAATTTTTTACAAAAAATTCACCCTGCATCACATTACGCCATGTTAGAGGTTACACCTTCCATTGCAAAATGAGTCATACCTAAGGTTAATCCCTCACAAAGCCTACCATTGTTAGCATTAGCCTTAGTTAAACATAATATTCGATCCCTCCGACGCCCCGCTTGATTGTTAAAAACAAGACTGAATTCACACTTCATTCACGCCGTGATTTAACACGGTTGCACAAAGTTGCAACATGCCTGATATTATCAGGAATCAAATCATAACCCCCCTTATTAAAGGAGCCGGACAGCATGGGTAGCACCACAATGGGCGTGAAACTCGATGAAGCAACACGCGACCGTATCAAGGGCGCGGCACAGCGTATTGACCGCACGCCACACTGGCTGATCAAGCAGGCCATTTTTAACTATTTGGAACGACTGGAAAGTGGCAGTGAGCTACCCGAATTGCCAACACCCCATGTGACCCCTATCGCGGAAACGGACGATATTATGCCGCAAGTCACTGAAAGCGCACATCAACCATTTTTAGATTTTGCCGAGCAAGTGCTACCACAATCAGTAACTCGTGCGGCCATCACTGCGGCCTATCGTCGTCCCGAAACTGAAGCCATACCGATGTTATTGGAGCAAGCACGTTTACCGGCCGATTTAGCGCAAGAAACCCATAAGCTGGCCTATTCCATTGCTGAAAAATTGCGTAACCAGAAGAGTGCTAATGGTCGCGCGGGTATCGTGCAAAGCTTACTGCAAGAGTTCTCCCTCTCGTCACAAGAGGGTGTGGCATTGATGTGTCTTGCGGAAGCACTACTGCGTATTCCTGATAAGCCCACTCGTGATGCACTGATCCGCGATAAAATCAGTAACGGCAACTGGCACTCTCATTTGGGGCGCAGCCCGTCGATGTTTGTCAATGCGGCGACCTGGGGGCTGCTCTTTACCGGCCATCTGGTCTCTACTCATAATGAGGCTAAGCTCTCCGGCTCCTTAAATCGTATTATCGGTAAAGGTGGTGAGCCATTGATCCGCAAAGGTGTGGATATGGCGATGCGGCTGATGGGCGAGCAATTTGTGACCGGCGAGACCATTGCCGAGGCATTGGCGAACGCCCGTAAACTGGAAGATAAAGGATTCCGTTACTCTTACGATATGTTGGGTGAGGCAGCACTGACAGAGGCAGATGCTCAGGCTTATCTGCTCTCCTATCAACAAGCAATCCATGCTATCGGCAAAGCCTCAAATGGCAGGGGAATTTATGAAGGGCCAGGTATCTCAATTAAGCTGTCCGCCCTGCACCCTCGCTATAGCCGTGCTCAATATGAACGAGTAATGGATGAGCTGTATCCACGGCTATTATCGTTGACCTTGCAAGCACGGCAGTATGATATTGGCATTAACATTGATGCAGAAGAGGCTGATCGTCTGGAAATCTCCCTCGATCTGCTGGAAAAACTCTGTTTCGAGCCAAAATTGGCAGGTTGGAACGGTATCGGCTTCGTCATTCAGGCATACCAAAAACGTTGCCCCGCCACTATTGATGCCGTGATAGATATGGCCCAGCGCAGCCGCCGCCGGCTGATGATTCGCTTAGTCAAAGGCGCATACTGGGACAGCGAGATTAAACGCGCTCAAGTTGATGGGTTAGAAGGTTATCCGGTTTATACCCGCAAGGTGTATACCGATGTCTCTTATCTGGCTTGCGCGCGTAAATTACTGGCCGTACCTAATCTGATTTATCCCCAATTTGCCACTCATAACGCGCATACCTTGTCCGCTATCTATCATCTTGCAGGGCAAAATTATTACCCCGGCCAGTATGAGTTCCAATGCCTGCATGGCATGGGGGAACCGCTATATGAACAAGTCGTCGGGAAAGTTGCCGAGGGTAAGCTTAATCGCCCATGTCGTATTTACGCTCCGGTCGGTACCCACGAAACCTTACTGGCGTATCTGGTACGCCGCCTGCTGGAAAACGGGGCCAACACATCGTTTGTCAATCGCATTGCCGATACCACTCTGCCACTGGATGAACTGGTCGCTGATCCTGTTAGTGCTGTAGAAGCCATCGCCGCCAGTGAAGGGCAACTTGGTTTGCCTCATCCACGAATCCCGTTACCACGCGACCTCTACGGTAAAGATAGAGCCAATTCCAGCGGATTAGATTTGGCCAACGAACACCGTTTGGCCTCGCTCTCCAGTGCCCTCCTCACCAGTGCCAGCCAGATATGGCGGGCAGAACCGATGATTGGCGCAGAAAGTGATAGCGGTATAGGACTTGATAACCTGGCCGTTATCAACCCAGCAGAACCCGCTGATATCGTCGGTTACGTTCGCGAAACAACGGATGCTGAAATCAGTCGTGCGCTAGATGCGGCTGGCAGCGCGGGGGCTATCTGGTTTGCAACACCACCGGCCGAGCGTGCGGCTATTTTAGTGCGCGCCGCCGAACTGATGGAAAGTCAGATGCAAGCGTTGATGGGGATACTGGTACGAGAGGCGGGTAAAACCTTCAGTAATGCCATTGCCGAAGTGCGTGAGGCTGTTGATTTTCTACACTATTATGCTGGAATGGTCCGAGACAACTTCTCTAATGATAGCCATCGTCCTCTCGGCCCCGTGGTCTGTATCAGCCCATGGAACTTCCCGTTGGCAATATTTACCGGCCAGATTGCCGCAGCATTAGCTGCCGGTAACAGTGTATTAGCAAAACCGGCGGAACAAACGCCACTGATTGCTGCGCAAGCTGTACGTATCTTGCTAGAGGCCGGTATTCCTCACGGCGTGCTACAACTATTACCCGGCCGAGGCGACAACGTTGGGGCGACATTGGTCAATGACAACCGTGTGCGCGGCGTGATGTTTACCGGCTCAACCGAAGTCGCTGCTATTTTGCAACGCAGCATCGCAGGCCGCCTTGATCCTCAGGGCCGCCCAACGCCACTGATTGCCGAAACCGGTGGCCTCAATGCCATGATTGTTGATTCCTCTGCATTGACGGAACAGGTGGTGACCGATGTCGTCGCATCAGCCTTTGACAGCGCGGGCCAACGTTGTTCGGCCTTGCGTATTCTTTGCATTCAGGATGATGTTGCTGAGCACACGTTGCAAATGTTGCGTGGCGCGATGGCCGAGTGCCGGATGGGTAATCCAGAACGCCTGTCTACAGATATTGGGCCGGTGATTGATACCGAGGCCAAAGCTGGGATTGAGCGCCATATTCAGGCCATGCGCGCCAAAGGGCGTAAAGTTTACCAGGCTGCCCGCACCAACAGTCAGGACGAAACCGAGTGGCAACGCGGTACCTTTATTAAGCCAACATTAATAGAGCTGGATAGCTTTGATGAGTTGAAAAAAGAGATCTTCGGGCCGGTACTGCATGTGGTACGTTTCCAGCGTCAGAACCTTGGCGCCTTAGTCGATCAAATCAACGCATCCGGCTATGGTTTAACCTTAGGTATTCACACTCGTATTGATGAAACTATCGCCCAAGTCACTGAAAAAGCTAAAGTAGGCAACCTCTACGTTAACCGCAATATGGTTGGGGCGGTGGTTGGCGTACAACCTTTTGGTGGTGAAGGGTTGTCAGGAACCGGCCCTAAAGCGGGTGGTCCACTGTATCTGTATCGTCTGTTGTGCAGCCGCCCAGAAGATGCGGTTCTTAAGACACTGGCACATCAAAATATTGAGCAACCACAGAATATGGCTGGTCGCGAAGCATTACAAATAGCCCATCGCGCTCTAATACAATGGGCTGACAAACAACAATATGCTGAATTAGTGCCTTTAGCGCAGCGCTATGGCGAACTGGCGCAAGGTGGCACCATACAGTTATTGCCTGGGCCAACCGGTGAGCGCAACAGTTATACCCTACTACCGCGTGAACGTGTTCTTTGTCTGGCGGATAATGACACTGATGCTCTAATACAACTGGCAGCCGTTCTGGCAATCGGCTGCGAGATCTTATGGCCAGAACAGGGGATACAAAAGGATCTGTTACGCCAGCTACCGGCGGTAGTGCAATCCCAAATTACCCTTACTCATGACTGGCAAACCGCCAACGTACCGTTTGATGCCGTTATCTATCACGGTGATGCTGATCAATTGCGCACCTTGTGTGAGCAGATAGCTCAAATTGAGGGGCCAATTGTCTCGGTACAGGGCTTCGCCCGTGGTGAAACAAATATACTGCTGGAACGCCTGCTGATTGAGCACTCACTGAGTGTGAATACCGCCGCAGCGGGAGGAAATGCCAGCCTGATGACCATCGGCTAGCTAACTAAGCCCACTCTTTTTCGCACTTAGAGTGCCTGCACCAATAAGGTCCTTCGGGACCTTATTCTTTACGTAGACTCCGGTCGCAACTGACGGGTTATTATTCGATATGTGCCGCATTCCCTGATGTAAAACGGGTATGAAACTATTTTCCTCTGGCAGCCTCTCGCATATTTGACATCACTCTGTTGAGCCTTTCCTGGTAATTAACTCATTATAAATTCAGACAAATGACGGAACTGTATACGTCCCTAGCTTTCTTCTTAGTGAAGATCTTATGTACAACCCCTCTCAGGAGTGATAATAATATTCATGTCTGATAAAAAGATTGTCGATGAGGCTCATCAAATTGCTAACCGGCGGGGTAATGGTCAATTACGCCGTGAAATATGGGCTGATCGGGTCGGTACTATCACCCGTTATAATTTAGCCTATATCAATCACCATTTATCACAGGGTGATAATGGTCTCGTAATAGGTTACGACAATGCGCATGGTTTTCACCATCGCCATTACTTAGGTGGCATTGAAGCAGTTGATTTTGTCAGCTTTGAACAGATAGAGGATTGCTTTCAGAAGGATTGGACTTCATTAAGGAGAAGTTAATGGACAAACTCGTCATCAAAACAGCAACGGAAGATGATTTTTTCAAACGAGGCAAACAACTCGCGGCTCTGGCAGATGCAGGGAAAGCCTTACCTGAAGAACACACTATTACCTTTGAAGACCCATTAGCGATGGTGCGGATATTAAGTGCTGCGCGCATTGTTCTGCTACGGGCGGTAAAAATGCACCCCGGCTCTATCACCTCCCTTTCAACCCGTTTAAAACGGGATCGCAGTGCCGTCACCCGTGATGTGGCTATTTTGAAAAAAGCGGGGTTGGTCACCGTCGAACAAAAAGTATTACCGGGTCATGGGCAGATGAAGGAAGTTAAAGCTACCGCGCTTCGCCTTAAGCTGGAAGCCTTTTTGTAGGATGATTTGATAAAACTGGGGGCCCAAAAGTGCCCCCTATTTCGCTGAGTTTGGCTATCAGCTTCGCAGTAAATGACTCAGTGATTGTTCAGGAACTTATCAAGGAATAACCGAGTACGCTCATGCTGCGGATGGGCAAATAACTCTTTTGCTGGACCTTGCTCAACAATCCGTCCGTGATCCATAAAAATAGCCCTGTCAGCCACATCGCGGGCAAAGCTCATTTCATGCGTCACAATCACCATGGTGCGTTTTTCCTCAGCCAGTGCGCGGATAGTGTTGAGAACCTCCCCCACCAGTTCAGGATCCAACGCTGACGTCGGTTCATCAAACAGAATAACCTGTGGTTGCATTGCTAATGCTCGTGCTATGGCAACCCGCTGCTGCTGACCACCGGATAAACGGCGTGGGTAAGCATCTTCTTTCCCACTTAGCCCTACTTTTGCCAGCAGTTCACGAGCGCGTTTCTCCGCAGAGGCTCGCTTTTCGCCTTTAACAATAACCGGCCCTTCAATAATATTCTCCAGCACCGAACGGTGTGGAAACAAATTGAAGCTCTGAAACACAAACCCGACCTGTTGGCGCAGTGCGCGCACCTGACGTTGCTGCTTGCTGATAGGTATGCTGCCATCAATCTCAATATCACCGACACGAATAATCCCTGAATCAGGGACCTCCAGTAGATTAATACTGCGCAATAAAGTCGTTTTACCTGAGCCACTCGGCCCGATGATCGCCACCACTTCACCGCTATTTACTTCAAGTGAGATACCGTGCAGCACCTGCTGACCTTTAAACTGTTTGGTCAGTTGTTTAATGTCTATGGCACTCATGGCTACTCCTGATCCTGACGATTAACATGGGCTTCCAGCCGATTTTGTAATGCTGACAACAATGTCGCCATGACCCAATAAATCAACGAGGCCGCCAGATACATAGTGAAAACTTCCAATGTACGGGAAGTGACCAATTGCGCCTGACGGAAAAGTTCAGGAACCTGGATAGTCGCCGCCAAAGAGGTATCTTTTACCAGACCGATAAAACTGTTCCCTAGCGGAGGTAATGCGGTGCGCCCGGCTTGCGGCAATATCACCCGATAAAGTGTCTGCCAACGTGTCATACCGATACTGGCCGCCGCTTCCCACTGCCCTTTCTCAATTGACGAAATAGCAGCACGCAATGTCTCAGATGTATAAGCGGCGGTATTAAGTGATAGACCGATCAATGCAGCAGGCATCGGATCCAGTTCAATGCCGAACTGTGGCAGACCATAATAGATCATAAATAGCTGAGCTATTAATGGAGTACCACGGAAAATGGAGACATAGAAACGAGAAAGGAGTGATAACGGCAAGAAACGAGATAACCGCATCATGGCCAACATAAAACCTAATGCCAGACCAAAAAACATCCCCCCCAGACTGAGCTGGAGGGTAAACCAGGCACCTTTCAATAAAAATGGTGCTGAATCCAGCACCAATTGAATACTTTCTTGCATTATTTAGTTACGTCCGCACCAAAATATTTCTCAGAGATTTTGGCCAACGTGCCATCTTTTTGCATCTCAGTGATCGCCTGATTGATTGCCGCTAACAACTCTGGGTTGTTCTTACGCAATGCTACGCCAGACTCCTGACGAGCAAACGCCGGGCCTGCAACAGCAAGAGTACCATTGGTTTTCTTTACCAGATCCAATGCAGCTAAACGGTCAACCAAAATGGCGTCCGTACGGCCTACACGCAGATCCTGATATTTAGTTGGGTCATCATCATAGGTGCGAATATCAACACCTTTCAGGTTGTCACGTAACCATTGTTCGTAGTTACTACCCAAGCCAACACCGACTTTCTTGCCTTGCAAATCTTCAGGTTTAGTGAAGTTACCTTCGTTACCTTTCTTAGTCAGCACCTGAATACCAGAAATGGTATAAGGCGTTGAGAAATCATATTTTTTCTTACGTTCTTCAGAAATGGTGACTTGGTTAATCGCCACATCAATACGCTTGGACTCCAATGAAGCCAACATGCCATCCCATTTAGTCGGGGTGATTTTGGCCTTAACGCCCATGTGTTCTGCTAATGCATTAGCAAAATCCACTTCAAACCCAGTGAGTTTCCCATCTTCACCTTGGAAACTGAACGGCGGATAAGTGCCCTCCAGCCCAACAATCAGAGTTCCTCGATCTTTGACCTGACTCAGCAAATCACCTGCAGCATAAGACTTCACATTCAAGCCTGTTGCCAGTGCGACTGCCACCATGCCCAGAACTAACCGGCGACGAACAATTGAAAAACCCATAAATACCCCGACTGTCATGTTTATTTTTTGATATTCAGCACTTTATCAGTGCTGTTAATGGAATAAAGGAATATAAACTAATAACGATAGCTATAAACGGAATAAGCAATAACTAAAGGTTACACCCGTGGATGATAAGCAAACAATGCGGGTGCACCACCGGTGTGGATAAACAGAATTGGACCCTCATCGCGAAACTTTTTCTGCGCAAGACCATCCAGTAAACCCGCCATCGCCTTGCCGGTATACACCGGATCGAGCAGTACACCTTCAAGCCTTGCCAACAGCCCAATAGCTGCCAACCCTTCATCGTTCGGCATGCCATATTGCGGGGCGAAATAATCATCCCACAAGATAATTTCTGCCTGCTCCCCGGTAATCCCCAGGGACGCAGCTAACTCTTGCTGAATATGCGCCACTTTAGGGCGTTGCTCATCGGCTTTACGCGATACGGTCACCCCAATCAACTCGGCATCAGGCAATAATTGTTGCAACCCTACTGCCAGACCTGCGTGGGTGCCCGCACTGCCCGATGCCACAACCACCGAGCTAAAAGTGACATTCCCAGCCGACTGAGCCGCAATCTCTAATGCACATTGCACATAACCTAAAGCGCCTAAGGCATTAGAACCACCAACCGGCACCACATACGGCCGAAAGCCCTGAGCCTCCAGACGGGTTGCCAGCTCAGCCAATTGTTGGTTCGGGTCATGTAACCCGTCGCACATCACTACTTCTACGTTAAATAGACCCAATAGTAACCGATTGCCGTTGGTCAGATAATTTTCCTGTGCCGTGCCAATCGGATTCTCAAGCAATGCGACACAACGCAGCCCCAATTTCGCCGCAACTGCTGCTGTTTGGCGGACATGATTAGACTGAATAGCGCCCGCGGTAACCAGCGTATCCGCGCCCTGACTTAACGCATCTGCTGCCAAAAACTCTAACTTACGTAATTTGTTCCCCCCTAATGCCAGAGGTGTTACATCATCACGTTTGATATAAATTTCACGCCCCAGATAATCGGAGAGTCGAGATAGTTTTTCCAATGGCGTCGGATTGCCGACCAGATCTAGACGCGGAAATTGCGCCAGTTTGTGTTGAAACGTCACGGATCCCCCAGGGAATTAATAAGTCAACTGTTGCCCAACGAACTTGGCGTGTAGGTAAGTACGGATAAGTCAATGTAACTAACCCCTGCAGCTGCAAGTACCAAGAGGAAATATAGATTTATCAGATGTAACACCAATAATCACTTATTTTTATTATAGATGTCGTTGACGATAGCGCAGGGGAATAACGTAATATGCGGAATAAATAGACGATACTTAGCGATTTCAAGCTGTAGAGGGTGGCACTACTCAGCTTAATCAAGTCAGTCATTCGAGGGAACGAGGGTAGCTAACACCTCTACAGCGTACAGAATGAAGGGTATTAACCCGGCACGGGGAACCTTGCCGGGCGTAAAATAATGACTGAAGGGTTTCGCGTTATACTCGCGACGCTGTTAGCGAAAATACAGAGTTTTCTCAACTGCCTGAATGCACGTACCAGTCTCAGTAATTTTTTTGCCATTCCAGATACTGATCATATTTACGCAAGGCAATACGATAATTGTTATGCGCCGCATTAGGCAACTCATCAATAATGCGCTGATGCATGGTCTCACTGGCAAACTTTTCGGCCGGATAATTAGTGGCAACCAACATTTCATCCAGACGACGTAGGCGCACAACATATTCGCGAACAGTACTATGGCTCATCTCAGTTTGTTCAAATAAATATTGCTTGAACGCCATAATATCGAAATAACCGGGCGTGCTATTACAATATATTTCGCTGCAAAAACGACATAATGCAGTCAACTCATGCTGAAGCTTTGACCATACTTGATCGTCAATGGGCTGATCCATACCGGAGATAGCTTCTTTATTAATGATTTGTCCACGGAAAACCAACGCCATACGGTCAAGTTCTTTATGACAATGTGAACAATGGGTTTGGCCGTGTTTATAATCTTTTAAATAACGGCTCAGTGGCCGTTTTTTTAACTGAAGTCCTGGCATAAGAAGACCTGCATTAATAAAATAGAAACTGTGATATCACTGAGCGGAAGTGAATTAAGAGTCGTTATTCAGGCGGGCGCGTAAGCGTTTTATCGCCTGGCTATGAAGCTGGCTGACGCGGGACTCCCCGACCTCAAGCACCGCTCCGATTTCTTTCAGGTTCAGCTCTTCCTGGTAATACAACGTCAGCACCATCTTTTCGCGTTCCGGCAATGCCTCGATCGCTTCAATCACGCGTTGACGCAGATTTCCTTCCAACAAATGTTGCAATGGATTGGCATCCTCATGCCCTTCCAGCAGGGGTTCGACACTTTCACCATGCTCTTCCCGCCATTCGTCATAGGAGAAAAGTTGGCTATTGTTGGTATCCAATAAAATCTGACGGTACTCCGCCAAATTAATATCAAGAATTTGCGCTACTTCCTGCTCAGTTGCAGGGCGCCCCACCCGTTGTTCAACCTGTTGCATGGCACTGGCTACTTCACGTGCATTACGACGCACACTGCGTGGCGCCCAATCTCGGCTACGCAGTTCATCTAGCATGGCACCCCGTATACGCTGTACCGCATAAGTGGTAAACGCAGTCCCTTGCAAAGCGTCATAACGCTCGACAGCATTCAGCAGACCAATACCTCCAGCCTGCAACAAATCATCCAACTCCACGCTGGCCGGCAGGCGAACCTGCAAACGCAGTGCCTCATGGCGAACCAAAGGAACATAGCGTTGCCAGAGGGAATTTTTGTCCATCACGCCTTCGGCGGTATACAGATCGCTCACTAGACAGGCACCTAAGGGTAAGAGAGTCGTACCATTATCCTGTCAGGTCAGCCAGACAATCGCTGGAATAGGCCTATAAAAGGGCGGCTATTTGGCTTATGCCCGTTAATTTTACTGTTAACCTATTGCAGTCATTGAAAAAACAGAGCGATAAATAGAGATGAAAACCGCTAAAAATAAGCCATTAGCGCCTGGTTTAAACTTATTCCCACTGGAAAAAGTGCTCTTTTCTCTTTCCAGTGAGTAATATAAAAACCCCGCCGCAGCGGGGTTGACATAATGTGGTCTTTCTGGCGAATTAACGCAGCAGAGACAGCACAGTTTGTGGTACTTGGTTTGCTTGTGCCAATACTGAAGTCCCTGCTTGTTGCAGGATTTGAGCACGGCTCATGTTAGAAACTTCAGTAGAGTAATCAGCATCCTGGATACGGCTACGAGCTGAAGTCAGGTTATTGATGGTGTTACCCAAGTTGGTGATAGCTGAGTCAAAACGGTTTTGTACCGCACCCAGGCCACTACGCAGCGCATCAACTTGTGCCAGCGCTTTATCAACAGTCGCCAGTTGGTCTTCAGTTGATTTCTGAGATGCAGCAGCATCTTCATTGATCAGGGTGGTGTTGCCGTTAGCAGTACGTGACATGTACATTACTTTGCCACCCGCATTGGTGATTTCATCACCTTTGGCGTTAGCGGTGTATGCAGTACCGTTAACAGTCAAAGTACTGCCAGTTTTGGTAGCACCTTGTAAATCCAGATCAGCTAAGGTTGCAGCGCGGTTGGTTTCAGCAGCTTTTGTGGTTAAACCACCACCAACAACAGAGGTGAATAAAGCGCTAGAAGTTTTCACTTCAGCAGCGGTACCGGCAGGTGCAGTACTGGCTGAAGTTGTGAAATCAACACTTTTACCATCAACTGTAGCACTGAAAACACCGTTACCATTCGCGTCAGCCGCAGTCTTAACGGTAAATTCCATGCCTTGAGCAGTGAATTTATCACCTGTTGCTTTACCAACAGACGCGGCAGCGATAGAAGTAGCTTCTGCGCCAGCGGTTGCTGTAGTTGTGTAAGCAGTTGATGCTGTGTTAGCAGCGGTCGCAGTGCCGGAGAATGCACCGGTACCCGCATCAATATATTGTGCTACACCGGCTTTAGTCACTGCACCGCTGTTGATATCAGTTTTATATGCAACACCGCCAACATCAAAGTTGTTAGTCCCAGTGGCTTTGAACTGAGAAGTCAAATCATCAACAGAGGCTTGTTTTGCGCCATCAACGTTGAAGCCTTGCAGACCCAAACTTTTTGAGTCGATTTTTTCCAGATTGATGCTGATAGTTTCGCCATCGTTAGCGCCAACCTGAACTTTCATGCTACTGTTGCCAGCCAGAACTTTCACGCCGTTGAACTGAGTTTGGTCAGATACACGGTCGATTTCGTCCAGACGTTGTTTAATTTCGTCCTGGATTGATTTCAGGTCAGAAGATGAGTTAGAACCGGTAGCAGCCTGAACACTCAACTCACGCACACGTTGCAAGTTGTTGTTGATTTCGCCCAACGCACCTTCAGTGGTTTGTGCCAGAGAGATACCGTCGTTTGCGTTACGGGAAGCCTGAGTCAGGCCTTTGATGTTAGAAGTGAAACGGTTAGCGATTGCCTGACCCGCAGCATCGTCTTTCGCACTGTTGATACGTTGACCAGAGGACAAACGCTCAATGGCGGAACCTAAAGCTGACTGGGATTTGTTCATGTTGTTCTGAGTCGTCAGAGACAGAATGTTAGTGTTAATTACCGCCATAATGTTATTCCTTAAATGCTGTTGGGTTATGGTTTGGGCTTACTGCCCACGGCTTCATCACCGTCACAACTTGTATCGGCGCTCTTTAAGGAACCTTTAGCCAT
>NZ_JAZGQE010000063.1:0-23692 GCF_048593885.1 Yersinia sp. 1252 StPb PI
CTATTATATTACATAGGGGGTAAGATAGGGGCTAAAATAGATAGTCAAGAGCATGTTTCGAGCGTCTTATCATAAACGCTTTGGCGTTTTTGAAGCGACTTACGAAACACCTTTGCGGGCCTGTTTTCTTGGATGAAAACAGGCCCTTAGGGATTCCGGCTTACGCCTCCACCCCCTTTCATTTCTGGTCGGCTGGACGCCTCCCGACAATGAAATTCCCCCGCGCGGCGTCAGCCATCTTCGACGACTGACCACCCCCATAAGGGTGCTGCGGATTCCCGGCACTTTCGCTTCGCTCCAGTACCGTGTATCCTTGCCCTTAGTGTCGTGTCGCCTCTACCGGCGAAAAGGCGCGAATCGGCGTATACGCCTCAAGCCGCGCTTTTCTCCGTTAAGAGGCTCACTCCACTTTCGGGTAGCGGCGGTTCCCCCTAGCGGGGAACCTTGCTCCACCCTAAGGGGGGTGGTCAGTCGTCTTCGCCTTTGGCTCGCGCCCTGACGCCGCGCGGATTACGCGGATTGAACGCTCCGCGTCCTATGCTTCACCCTGAACGGGAGAAGCCCAGGATAGACCGGCATTTTTCGCGTGGGCGCAAAAAATACCTTTGTTCCCGCGTGGGCGCGGAAACAATCTATTCAATTTGCTTAAAGACGTAACCCGCCCCCTAAGGGGGCTTGTTGTCCGTGCTCCATGTAAGATTTTACGTTATCCACAGATCCACAATTGCTATGCGCCGCCTTACGTCGTCGCACCGCTCCCGTTCTCAGGTTCGCTAAGGGCGACCTGTTCACTGGCTTACGCGCATGTGGATTTGTGGATAACAGAGTTGAAGATTTATGTTCTATGCTTCGTGCAATATATAAGAGAGTCCGTTACCCACAAATTCACATTCGCTTTGCGCCGTCTTACGCCGTCGCCCAGCATCGTTCACCGAGCTTATCGCCGGTTCACTTGCTGACGCTCAGGTGAATATGTGGATAACGATATTTTTTAACAGGAGCTAATCTTGAATACGTTTGACATCAACGCTCAGAAACGAGAAAAAGTTGTATTGTGGCTTGCCAAATTTGGCTTTTCATCCCGCGATCTATTATCAAAAATGTTAGGGGTGAACGTTGAAGGTCAGGGTGCTTTTTTTAAAAAACTGGTTGAGAGTGGGATCACCAAAGAAGAATACGTACCGGGAACCAGAAAGCGGATTGTTACGTTAACCCCGGATGGGATTCATCAAGCACGGATTTATAGCCCGGAGCTTGATGTTAAAGTTTTAAGAAAGTTTCCTCTGCATACTCTTATTCACAGTTACAGCATTCAGACCTTCCTCACAACACAGAAAGGCGTGAAGGAATTCTTTAGCGAGTCAGAACTCGCAAAGAAGAATTTTATTCGTCGCCCCGACCTGCTGATCGTTAATGCATCTGGCGTCAAGATTGCGATAGAAGTCGAGCTAACACAAAAAGACGTTAACCGTATCTATTTCAATTTCTACGGTCATATGCAGGACTGGCAACATGAAAAAATTGATCATGTAATTTATCTTTTTTCGTCGTCGTCTGTACTTTCAAAATACGAAGAACTTTATCTAAAAAATCTGTGGCCTAAGTTCGTGACTAACGACGGCAATATACGTCATATGACCCGCGCCGGTTCAGTTGAACCGTCACCGGCACATTCACACGGCCTCGTCATTTTTCATCAATTCGAACCATACGCTTTGTGACAGGAGAACGAATCTATGGAATATCCATTTGGAACTATCCCGGATGAAAACACTACAGGCATTAAACGCTGGAACCTTATCCATGACGAGATGATCCCTATCATCAAACTTTACAATCTTCCCGACATAACGGACATTTTTATAGACCGATATGATCGCATCAGTGTTATGCGAAAAGGGATGATTGAAAAGACAAACTGTGCGTTTGAATCAGAAGAAGCGTTGGTGTCACTGATTGAACAAATAGCTACAACTCTTAACCAAGAGTTCACCTTGGCTTCTCCGCTTTTTGATGCTCGCTTACCGGATGGAAGCCGTATCAATGCTACGCATGTTTCAACGACGCCTTCCGGTGCAACTATGTCATTGCGTAAAGTGCCAAAACAAACGCTCGTTAAAAATGATTTCACCGAATCGGGCATGTTAACGAAGGAAATGCTCGATTATCTTTGCGACGTGATCATGAGAAAGGATATCTTCCTTATCTCCGGGAACATGGGTTCCGGTAAAACATCGCTCCTTCGTTTGCTCGCTGAATTCATCGACAAAAGAGAGCGATTGATTACGGCTGAGGATACTCAGGAATTGCACCTACACGATATGTTCCCGTTCGGAATAGCGATGGAAGCTCCTAACCGCAAAGATTGTGCTGTAGACCTACCTGCTCTCATTCATTCATCCCTACGACAACAACCTGATCGGTTATGGGTTGGTGAATTGCGTAAAGCAGATGCCGTAGATGCGTTAATGCAGATTATCTATACCGGCGTTCGTGGGTGTGCCGCTACTATTCACGGCAGCAGTTGTCTGAATGCCATCATCCGTATTCAGTATCTTCTGGCCTCGTCAGGAAAGGTTGATTATCACTTAACTGGTGAGCTTATTCGCGGTGCTATAGACGTCATTGTGCAGACGCACCGTGATCCAAAATGGGGACGTCGGGTAACAGAAATAAGCCGCATCATCGACGGCAAGGTCACTATGATATTTAAGTTCAACACTAAAACTGGTGTGCATGAACGTGTAGACGGTGAATGACAATTGTCAGTAATAAATCAGAATGTTCACTTCACAGGTTAAGACTATTCTTGCAATTCGTGAAGTTTCACAGGTTGCGCCATTTTCTTTTTGTTCAAGAAAATTGGCGCGTCTCTCATTTTGTTATTGATCGTAATTTGTAATATATGTAAAGTTCGCGTTAAATAAGCATTAGTTACTTCTTTTCTTTAGCAACTGGCTTATTTCTCCTGCGTGGCGAGCCATCTGGCTGAAAGTCTGGCGGGGGATTGATGGGCGTACGGTTCTGTTCCGCAAGAGCTAACCACTGCGCCCGTTCGTCTAAGGATTGACTCTTTTCTGCGTTTATCGTCATCACGATTTCTGTGGCATCTATCCCCAAGGCATTAGCGATATCTAAGCATTTTTCTCGGCTTAACCAAACCTTCCCATACCTTAGCGTCGTGATGAACTGACGGCTAACACCAAGATAATCTGCGATTTTCCAGTTGGTGTTCAGTCTCGTCTCGCGTTTCAAGGCTTCAACGTAATCGTAAAGTTTCTTCATCTCTTAATTGAACCCGCTCCCGTTCGATGCTATAAGAGTCTTATGTAATACTGAATGGTAATACTTAACCATGCAAGAACAACAGACCCAGAATGTTGAAGTGCAGGGAAATCCAAATCTCCGCAACGCAAAAGTGTTCACTGACAGGCGCATGAAGGCGGGTATACCGCAGCAAATGTACATCCTCTTAGTGTTCCTGAATGGTTTTGCGTTAGTTCTGGCTATCAAGTTTTGGAGTATCCCGGCGGTGCTGGCCTTCATTGTTTTTGTACTGTTAACGGTTATCCCGGTTTACATAATCCACAGCGAAGATGCAGACGCTCACATCGTCTGGCGTCGTGTGATTTTTAGTTCCGGGAACCTTAACAATAGCAAAACTACCCAGCGTAAAGTTGTTTTTATCAAGCTCTCAAATAACAAAGGATGATGGTACATGAAACAGAAAGTTGTTGGTAAGTTTTCAATGATTAAGCACAGGGTTGCACAGGGCTGTTCACTGGCAGGTGCGCTGTTTTTTTCAACGGCAGCACNTGCAGTAAATAACGATGTGTCGCTCCCTTCCGCAGACAGCAGCTACTTACAGAAAATCATCACTTGGATGCAGGACGTGATGAACGTTGTTGGTGGTGCGGGTACGCTGTTTGTCGCGTTCGTATCTGCGTGTGCTGCAATCCTGATGTGGATTGCTATTCCAAAGCAGAGCGGCGGTGCGTTGGCTTGGGTAATGCGTGTGTGCATCGGTGCTATCGCAGTATTCAACCTTGCCTTGCTGTTTACTTGGTTACAGGCGTAAGGAGGTAACACTATGCCTTCTAGTCCATATAACGAACAACTGAATCTTGCCGGTCATGAACAGAATGCTATTTATACCTATACCGGCACGGTGATCGGCGGTCTGGCTCTAACCGGTGTAGACCCTTCATCTATGACTGAGCCGGTACGCAAATCTCTCAGTATGGTTTTACGCAACATCGTCCAGTTGCTTCCGGCCAACGTATCGTTATCAGAATATTATCTGCACTACGAAGGCGCGAAAATTAAGCTGGCTGATCGTGAACATCCACGCAGCCAGCTTCTTTCTAAACGTCGTCAGGCATTCCTTAACAAAGTTCGTAATCTGAATAGCTCACGGCTGGTCTGGATTATTGAGATCATGCCTGATGAAAATCTCAACAGCATTTTTTCAACTACTTTTGCCAAGAACCTTTTCAACAGTATTTTTGACGCAGATGCACGTAAACGTGTTGGCTTGGTGTTCAAGAACAGCGATGCGTTTATTATTGAGCAAGACGAGTACAAAAAGCAGTGTCGTAAGCTGCGCGACACACTCAAAGACCTGAATGGCCGCCTGTCTTTCTTCTCCCCGGAAAATGCCGAGATGGGCGTTGAGGGAATTTGGCGTCTACAGAAGTTTCTCGCCAATTTTAACCCTCGTTATTTGACCTCTAAAGCTTGTCCAGTGCCGGTGGATAGTTGGGATCAGTACACGCTTGACGGTGAAGACGTGAAGAACGTCATTATTGATGGCGTCCCTATGCTGAAAATAGAGTCAGGGACACCGGTTTATGTCCGTATCGCGAGTATCATTCAGCAGGGGCAGAAATCTGTACCTGAGGGCGTGTGGACGAGTGATGCAAGCGGCAAGCGCCCTGCTCTTGTTCGCGGTAACTATGTTTATTTCAATCGCTTCTCTACCGTAACAGCTCTTAAGCGTTCATTTATTCTTACCGCTAAAGAGAACGAAATTTATCGTAATCAGATCAGCTTCGCTGAGTTGATGAATAATCGCGTCGATGGGGAACGGCTGGAAAACAAAGTCAAACAAAATCCGCATCTTAAGAAGATGCAGGAAGAATTAATGGATGCCACCAACTCACCGGATCGCATCGGTGAGTATGTTTCATCTATCGCTGTATTTGACACTGACCCCTACAAGCTTATTGATACCGCTAAGGAAGTTGATCGCGTTATTTCTGACTCAATGACCCTTGTGTGGGAAGGTGTCGGTCTGGAAGACGCCTATTTCAACATGCAGATTTGTTGCCCGAAAAAGTCCTACAGAACGATGCTGTATAACTCGTCTCAGGTCGGTGCGGCGGCTTTATTTTACCGTTCACATGAAGGTATCAAAACGTGGCAGAAAGGGTTTGAAACGGAAGAAGCCGTATATGTGCTTGAGTCTGACGACGGCGTACCTTTCCACTTCTCCTCAAGCGTTGCGGATAAAAACCTCATTATTGGTGTAGGGCCAACCCGCTCCGGTAAGTCGTTCTTTAAGAACGTCATAGCCACACATTTTTCTAAACTCGGCGGTATCTACTCAGCCCTTGATATTGACCAAGGTACAATTCCTGTCGCCAACTTCTTTAAAGAGGATGGTGCGGCTTTCACACTGTCTCAGGATATGAGGAAAGGCTTTAATACTTTCGCGACGGTAATAGATGCTAACGATGAAGATTTTATTATTCATGTCATTGAACAAATAAAATTGATGCTCAGATTTAATGAACGTGAAGACGAAAAATACCTCACAGCAGATGAAACCAACGAAATTGCCAATTCGTTAAAAAGTCTCTTAAGGCAGCAATTCTCCGAAATAGAGGGGCGTCTTTCCGTTAATACCCTGTCTACGCTAATGGCTAAATGCGGCAGAAGTATTCGTAATAAAATGGCAGTGTTTTTTGAAAAAGGCCACTATGCGCGACTTTTTGATAATGAAGTTGATGCCATTGGCGTTTTAGATCTTCCTGTCTCCGTGTACAACCTTGCCGCAGTAAAAGACCAGCCGCAGACCGCGCAGCTTATACAGCATGAAATCTTCTTCCGCACGGTGCGGCTGTTCGAATCGGAGAAGTACCGCGAACTGCCAAAAATGCTCGATATTGACGAAGCGCAATACACGCTGTCAGTCCCCGGCGCGGCAAATTGGGCGATTACCAAGGCGCGTACTTGGTTCAAGCACGGCGGCGGTATGAGTTTCTGGACACAGAACCCGGAGCACTATTCGAAACTGGATGAATGGGAAACCCTGCGTTCAGCCGCGTCAGTATTCATCTTCATGAGTGACCCAAACGGGAACGTTGAGCATTACGTTAAGGCTTTTGGTATTTCTGCTGAACAGGTAGAGATAATCAAGAATCTCAAACGTGCGCAGCAGGCGTATATCGTTATCCCTGAGGCTCAGATCGCAAAGGTTGTTAACCTCATTGTTGAGTCAGAACAATACGCTATCTGTACCTCGACACCTCATGAAGCCGCATTAGCCAAACGTATTTATTCAGAAGTGAGCGATATAGACGAAGCCGTATCCCGGATTGTTGACGGTCTTAGTATGCCGAGAACGCCGGAAGAAACCGAACGTGATAAGGAGACTATGTACTTATGAAACGTACATTAATTGCGATTCTTTTAGCCGGTGTTTTCAGCGGCTCCGTATATGCCATCATTCCGGTAACGGATGCGACGCAGATTGCCGGGCAATTGCGGGAAATCTCGCAGGGTATCCGTGATTACGAGCAGTATATGAAGCAAACCGTTCTCAGTAATACTCAGTTGCTGGAAGCCTATAAACGCTACGATCAGATGCTGGCCGACTACCAGCAGGTGTTACGTGAAGCGGAAGCACTGAAAGCACAGCTAAAGGGGGTTGATCTACAGAACTTCCTTGACCAGCTTAAGAGTGTTGATCTTTACGACCCTAAATATGCGTCTGGAGACGACCCGAACGTTGGCAGTCAGCCGTGGGACGACGCTGTAGAGCGTAATAAGCTGCTGAACGGTTGGGGTATGAGTGATGAAGAATGGTCACAAATGAATGCGGCGATCCCTTACAGCGGTGATGATCGAGAACGTGCAAAAGCTATTTTTCAATATCGTAAACGTAAAGCAGAATCATCTGTTAGACAGGATATAGCTGGTAATAACTTCGACCAAAATATTTCTAAACAAGCAGAAGAAGCGCAAAAAACACAGGATGCACTTGATACATTAGGCGATAATGATCAACTGGCAACCATGCAATTAATGGCAAAACAGAATCAATTGATAATTCAGCAAAACCTTAATCAACAGGCACAAGGGAATACTGATTTCAAAATGTCTAACCAAATCGCTAATGATTATTTCAATAAAATGGCTAGAACAAGAGAGCTAAAAGAAAAAGCTATGGCAGATGCTTTTAAAGGAGATAAATAATGAAAGTTAATTCGGTTGTTGTTTCAGCGCTATTGGTTGTATTTTCATCCTGTGCAGTAGCGGCTGAACGTTATGTTGACCCTATTCAAAAAAATATTGATGAACAGCATTCAGCACTTGTACAAAAATATAAGAAAACATGTAAGGCAAAAAACCGTATTAGCTGTGAGTTTGAAGCAAAAGATCATGCGGAGGAAGATATACCCTCTCGTGGTAGTCTCAGCTATTCCAAAAAAACTTATGCGGGATATTCATCAGCTCAAGCAAAATCAAAATTGAAAGAGTTGGTGTCATTGTATGACCGTATTGATGGACAGAGCAAATCTTCATGGGATGGTAAAATGACACCAACTCGTATTGAAAGCGAAATTCGTTGGTTAATGGTTAATAAATTAGGGTTCGGTACTGGTGATGTTATTCAGGCAAAAATGTATTTAGGTTTGCCAGTCTAATCGGCTGACAACTTGGTTAAAAATTACCACCTAAAATAACGGTGGTGAAAATTACGGTTTCACCGTAAGGGGGTTGCTTTGTCTAAAAACAAAATTATTATATTTTTAGTCTGTGCCTTATCTGCGTTTCCTGCATTCGCTATTGATAACGCATTGACGCAAAAAATAGATGCAAATATCAATGAATACATCAATTCCGTAATGTCCAGTTCAGGCAGTGATATTTATATGTTCGTTATGGCTGTGGCTACCTTCCTAATGTTTGTGTGTGCTGCGGGTGAGATATTAAAGTTCATAGCCGGTAAGGCTGATTGGGTGGCAATATTAACGTTAGTTATCCTCTGGATTGTGACTATGGCATTAATCACATCATTCGGCATGGTAACAGACACTATTAAATATGCATTTAATGAGTTGGCCGATACTTTCCAGTATTTAACCATTGGCTCTCGCGATAAATTATTCCTATCGAACTTTATTGATGGCGTTATCAACAAGGCTGTTCAGGCTCCTGATGTTGGCTTTACTGACGCAATTTATATGTGGGCGATAACTATCATATGGGCGGTTATCTCATTGTTCTTGCAAGTGGCTTTCTATTTGTCAGATGTTTACGCCACGTTAGGTATTGGGTTGGCACAAATGTTAGGAGTCCTGTTTATCCCATTCCTGATTGCTCCTTGGACTCGCGGGATCTTCGATGGTTGGGTTAAATTCTTTATTGGTTGGGGTGTCTGCGGTTTAGTTCTTCGCATTACCTGTCTTCTGAGCATGTTGGTAATGAAAGCCACAATAAATGCAGCGGGTGATTTCCAGAACCCAGGATCTGCGCTGATTGATAGCAATTACGATATATCCGCTCCCTTAGTAGTGACAGACGAAAACCTTGGTTTATTGATAGCCATTATTGTATTCGGTTTTATTTCCTGCGTGATGATTTTCAGCTCGTACTCGTTTGCAAAAATGCTGGCTTCTGGTGTTGGTTCTGCGAGTAACGCTGCAACAAATGCAGCAAAACAAGTGGCCGCGCAAGCTGTTAAAGCTGTACTTTTATAGGTAACTAATTATGCCATTAGATAAAAAAGACATTGATACAAGCAACCGGGTAGCCAGCAAAACAAAATTTGCTGTGTTGCGTACAGACCGGAGTATTTTACTTGCTGCGGTGTTCGGTCTGGCTTTAATAAACATATATGCCGTAGTGAAATCTAATAATGCGGTAGAAGCATCTAAACGCACTCATGAGGTTGTATGGGTGAAAATGTTTCAAGATGGCACTACGGCTATAGATGAATTCAAACCAGAAAATGAACAGCCGGTGTTTGTACGAACTATTAATGCTGGTTTGTCAAAATATATTGAGTCTCGTTTTCAAACCCACCCTGAGACTATTAAGAGAGACTACGCGGAAGCCGGTGTATTTTTGGGCGATTCGTTATTTAATTTGTTTACTGATAAAAGTGCATTCAATGCAGCAGAAAAAGCCACGATTATTTCTTCCAAGCCGGAATCACAGCCGAGAACTGATATTTCAAATATTCGACTAGATCACTATGATCAAATCGAAGGTGATTTTTCAGGGACTAAAAAACCTGTCATTCGCACCACTATTACGTGGGATGAAACGACATTCAATAGTGAAGGGAAATCTGACGGTAAAAAAACACCGCATATGATCCGCATTACATGGACTTTGTTGTCTCGCGATGAAGTAAGTAAAAAATCCGTGGGCTGGTTACGCATTAACCCGCTCGGTATCGTTATTTTGTCTCAAGAAGAACTGGATAGGTAATTATATGAAACTGAAAAAGACACTTTCCCTTTTAGCTGTTACCGCTGCGTTTACCTATTCAAATGCAGAGGCGGCACAGTGCCGTGTTGTGAGTTGGAAAGAGAACATGGTGCTGAACGTTAATTCAGCCCTCTATTTGGGTACGCGTGTCCAGTTACCCGAAGGAACGCAAATAGTGACTTCTGAGCCTAAGAATTCAAATATTTTGTGGGACGTAGACGGAGCCGCCAATCAGATTCTTATTCGCCCAACGTCGGCAGAGGTTGGCGGTGAAAAGACAATGGCAACTGTATTCCTCACCAACGGTCAAGCCTTAGATATTGAGGCTACACGCGTACCCGCCTCACAAAATATGGCGTGTGTCGTGATTAATGGTAATAGCAACGGGATTCTTAGTCGTTCTGATCGTAGCGCCATTAACTCTTATTCTTCATCCGGCATGGCTGATGCCGGAGCTATGCGCAGTCAGTTAAACGAAATGCGCCTTAATTCAGAGTCAGATAAACGTACAGCGGTAATGGATGCTTTGCGGAAATATCGCTATCACATTTTTACCCGTTATAACTGGTCTACCGGTAAAGGTTTTGCAGGTAAAAATATTATTTCTGATGTTTATGATGATGGCCGTTTTACCTATATCAGATTATCTAATCCTAATCGTGGGCTTATGGCGGTACAGGCTGAGGTTGGCGGCAAAAAAGCCATTGTCCCAACTAAGTATGATGATGCTTACGCTATCTATTCCATGTCAGGGATTTATCCAAAATTCACACTAACCCTTGATGGCGTGGAGCTGGAAATTAACCGGGCAGATAATGCGACTAACGGAGAATCCTGATAATGGAAGAACGTCAAACGCGCATTGATGAAAAGCCCGCGACCTATAAGCGTAAAGGCCAGCTTTATCTCATTATCGCTGTGGGCACCATAATGTTATTCCTGCTGATCAACATGATTTACAACATTGTAAATCATAACAAAAAGGAAAAAGAAGACGCCCCAAAAGCAACGAAACAACAGACAACAAATACGAATAACGACCCTGATCGGTTTCAAAATCTGCTTAATAGCCGTGAAAAAGCCATGAAGCAGGAAGGGAAAACGTCAGTTCCAGCCAAAAGCCCGTATGACGTACAGCTACCGAAAAATACGGTTTCAGGCGGGGAAGGTGCTGGCACCGGCACGGATAAAAAAGATCTGATTGGCGATGTTGAAGCGCGGTTTAAAGCACAAGAGGTGGAACGTGCTCTCAAAGCCCGTCAGACCCGTTACGCTGATTCCGGTGATGCCATATCACGCCCTGCTGGTAATGCAGCGAGTACCACTACGCGAGCGTCCTCCAATACCGGGGGCAAGAACACGAACGCAGCGCGTATCTCTGAACTGGATCAGCAGCGTAGTAGCTTACAAAGCCGTATTCAGATGATGGAATCCCAGGGCATAGATACATCAGGTCTTACGGCGGCAAATGCTGATCTGGCCGCTCAACGTAAAGCCGTTGCCGGTGCCGGGGTTGGGGGGGTATCGAGCGGCGATTTTGGCGGTAGTTCTGCTAACAGTTCCGTACCTTCCGGGGTTGTCGGGTATGCGGCTGATAATGAATATAAGGCCAGTACAGAGGGCAAGATCAAACTCCCCGTTGGTGCTGAAATAAACGCTATCACAACCTATACCGCGATTTCTGATTATGCCGGTGGCTCGATGAAAGCGATGATCACTAATGACGTTTACGACGCGACTAACTCCTACATCCTTGCCCCTAAAGGTAGCCAGTTACTGATTAAAGCGGTGAAAGCTTCTGGTGTGAATGAGGTCATTCAAAACCGTCTTGCATTCACTGTGCAATGGCTGGTTCTTCCAAACGGTGATCGCATTGATTTTCGCAAGGCCAGCGTTCTTGATCGCATGGGAACGCCAGCGGTTGAAGGCGACGAAGTAGACAGACACCTGATGGCTCAAATTCTTGGTGTTACTGCTTATGCCTTGGTCGGTACAAAAACCAGCTATGAAGGCACCGGAGACGGTAACGAGAGTTTGGCCGGGAACTTTGGCGAGGGTGCGCGTAATCAGGCTGGAGGGATAGCTCAAAAATATCTTCAAATCGTACCTACCGTTTCTCTCCATGCCGGTGCGCCAATCCGCATCATTACCGAAGATGAAATGTTTATCAAACCGTGGAAGGTTCTCTATGAAAACTATGTCGATTAAAACACTGGCCGTACTTTGTCTGGTTGCCCTTCCACTGTTATCGCAAGCGGCGGGAAATCCATTTTCAGGTGATGCGGCACCGGTTAGTAAGCCTTACACCGTAACATCGGTTACGACGAGTTCCAGCCGTCCTATGTATGGCTATGATGCCAATGTAACCGGGAATTTCACCAATGGTGGTGCAATCCCGGCAAATGCAAAAGACCCACGCTATCAGTTTGTTGATCCGCTGACTGTCTACATGCGCACCGTATGGCCGGAAGATGTGACTACCGTTCGACAGGCGATTGATTATCTGCTCGAACCCACCGGCTACCGTCTGACTACGCGCTATCCTGCCCCGCGTGAAGCGGCGTTGTTGGTTGATAAGCCTATTCCACCTATCGCCCGTGTTCACCGCACTATGCCGGTACTGGACGCGTTACAGCTATTGGTTGGCCTCGATAACTATGTCGTGGTTGATCACGCTCATCATCTTGTTTCATTCCAGAAAAACAGGTAACGGCCATGAAAAAAATCATCTTTGCAATTATCGCGCTTGCCCTGCTCTCTGGCTGTACTACCTCGATGAAAGGCGGTAGCGGCCAGTTGTTCGAACTTTCCGACCGTCACGTAATTTACCGCGATTTGACCGCCCCGGAAGGGTTGGGTAACGAGCCGGTTCGTCAGGCTGTTACAGCCCCGGACATTCAGCCATGATGAAACCCGCGCTTGTGATATTGCTTCTTACTATGTGCGGCCAGAGTATGGCCGCCAGTGACGCAGAACTGCTCTATGCGTCGCTCTATGGTGATTCAGCACAACCACAAACCGCGACAGTACCGGCCAGCTATAACAGTGGCCGGTATCATGACGAGGCGACAGCTTCCTCCGAGTGGACACAAGCTATGCAATCGTCATGGGGGAAAACCCGCTCTCTTTCTGAATTAGCCACCATTCAAAAAGAAGTAGTCGCGGAAATTAAGGCGGTTGTTAATCATCCGGTAGTTAATGGGGTACGCAGAAACCTACCCGAAGACATTAGCGTTATCATTAAAAAATACGCTGATAAATATAATATTAGCGAGGAGTTAATAAAGGCGCTCATTCAGCAGGAATCATCATTCAACCCTCACGCTGTAAGTAAAGCTGGGGCGAAAGGGTTAATGCAATTAATGCCAGTTCATACCGATAAACAAGGTATAGACCCATTTGATCCAGAGCAAAATATAAAAACTGGCATGGGGTTTCTTTCTCACCTTCTCAATAAATACGGTGATTTACGTCTGGCTCTTGCTGCGTACAACGCCGGGGAAAAAGCAGTAGATAAATACGGCGATGTACCACCGTATAAAGAGACTCAAGATTATGTGAACCGCATCATGGCGATGCTCGGAGGCTAAATGAAAAAATCAATGATTACCCTAGTGATATGTATTTTATTGGCGCTAGGCGCAGCTCAGGCCGATGATTCATTCACCTTGCAGGACTTAGGGGAAGTGCATCAGGAGCCAGTAGACCCGAACGACCCTTGCACTATCTTATTCTGCATGGGGGGCATGTTATCCGGGAGCAAGGACAAAGAATGCCAGCCTGCAATTAACACGTTCTATTCGCTTAAGAAGTACGGTAGACACGGCTTTGATGCGTGGGAAACATTCAAGAAGCGCCGTGACAAGCTGGATAGCTGCCCGACTGGTGACGATGCGCTCAAGTCAAAAGTTCTGGACGCATTTGGACGTTTAAAGGGCTGATATGATGAAAAGTGGATTCATAAGACACCCTTGGTCTAAAGAGAAAGACTCTATCCGAGCCAGCGTACTCGTAACGGCCATTGAGGACAGAGCGCACAAGTCATGTGGGCTATATTATGAGATTTTTCATCAGCGCGTGATCGACGAGCTGGTCGAGATACTCGGTTACTTAAATAAAAATGACGTAGAAACATTGACGGCAGCCGCCGCGTTTAAGGACTACAAACTCGATGAAGACTCTCTTTTGGCTGTAAGCAATGCCTATCGCGAAGTCTTAAATGAAATCCAGCAAGATCAATATTGACGGGGGGAAGATGAAACCTAGCAATGTAATTTATTTAGATTTAAATCCCGAACATAGGATATTCGAGGATGTAGAAACATATCTCGGCGGCATCGGTAGAATTGTATATCAGGATGATACCGAGCAATTTGTCGATGAATTAGGAAATGAGTTCAGCCCTCGATTACCTGAGGGTGAGCTGGCTAAATTTTGCACTGAAAATATAGATAAGTATGAGGTTTTTTATAATGCGAATCTCTCTTTAATTATTCGCTGTGAAACTCCTGAAATTAAACCGTTCTGGTAATTAAGCGAGGATGTTATGGCTAGCAGAGGAATTAACCGAGTTACTATTGTAGGCAATTTGGGACAAGATCCTGAAGTTCGGGTATTACCGGATAACAGCAAAGTAGCAAATTTTACAGTAGCAACGTCAGAGAGCTGGTTGGACAAAACCAGCGGAGAGAAACGCGAAGAAACCGAATGGCACCGTATTTCTGTTTTCGGCAAGCTCGCAGAAGTCGTCGAAAAGTATCTGATGAAGGGAACGCAGGTTTATATCGAAGGTAATCTGAAAACCCGGAAATGGGTAGATAACGACAATGTGGAGCGGTATACCACGGAAATTGTGATCCGTTTTGGTGGCACGATGCAAATTTTATCCGGTGGCCGTCGCCCGGACAACGGCCAACCACCACCGGCACAGTGATCACATTCTCTCAGGGGAAGGGCTATTCCTTCCCCTTGTAAAACGTCCGGCAGCGTGCTTCCGCTACCACTTTTCATTATCTGGTGAACTTGGCCAGAGCAAGAGTGGTAGCGAAAGCAGTATTGGCTAGGCGTAAGGATTCGTACGTAAACAGGTAACAAGACCAATATTTAGACAGACAACGATGATTGTATCATTTGAAGTACTCTTTAAATTGACCAGTATTTATTAGCTTTAAACGGGGTTTGACGCTCAGTAGGGGTTTGAGGTCCAATGCTGTAAAAAACCACGCTAAGAGTTTAATTCTTTTGTACCGGCTATCAGGGATATTTTTATTTCAAGGGTTTAATTGGGACAGTAAAACCAACGTTATAGCTTAGGTTAAAATTTATATAAACATGCAAAACCAGAACTGGCGTGGCCTGTAGAATGATCTTACACATTTACGCACGAATCCTTACCCCTAGCCGTATTTGGAAAACGAGCACCGTTGAGAGGTTGGCATCGCCAGTCGTACCTCACTAACGCCCTGCGGTTGTTCAATCCCGTACCGCTCCACAGACAAGCTGTAGACCGTTCCCGGATTCTGTGGAAAAGCGGTTATCGGGGTGGTTAGATGTAAACCATTCAGTTATGATTAACGATTCTGGTGATTGATCATCAACCGTAACAGTGGTAGATTTCTGCTACGAAACCTATGTGTTGTAAAGAATTTTGAGGTAGGTCACGCCGAAAGGTGACGAAGGAAGGGTTGAAAAGCCCAAAAAACAAAGCCCCTATAATCTTCTTCTCAGTTTGGCGGCCGGGAGAGATTAGTAGGGGCTAGGCATATAAACCTATGAAGGATTATACCTTATGCATTGTGCAAATCAACCCCCGTTCGCCATAAGTGCGGGCGGGCGTGTCTGAGAATCTAATCCCCGATCTGCATATCGGCCGTAGGCCAAGAAATGCGCATCCGAAGTTTTCGGTTTCTGACGACAAACGGACGTTGCCTTTTAACCTTAAGCTGATGAAAGCCGTTGATGGTTTCACTACGCGTTTCGCTTTTGCTATGTTCGTCTCCTTTGCCCGTTCCACCGGTAAGCGTCGCCGTATGCCGCCACCCTGCCGTAAGCAGGCACTTGAAGCGTTGTTGCAGGCGATCTGTTTCCATTATGACCCGCTGGAAAACCACGTAAACGCGACTATCACTACTATGGCCATCGAGTGCTCACTGGCCACTGAGTCAGCATCCGGTAATTTATCGATCACTCGCGCTACGCGAGCACTGCAATTTCTCGCCCTGCTTGGTCTAGTCACCTATGAAACCGAATATTGCGGTGCGCTTGGGTGCCACTTCCCTACGGATATTTCACTAACACCGGCATTCTTCGATGCGCTCGATATTTCCCCTCAGGCCGTTGATGCAGCGCGTCAATCTCGCGTGTCGTGGAAGAACAAACAGCGAGCCAGACAGGGGCTTTCAAAACTCCCTGTAGACGAGCTGATGTTAGCGGCCATGAAGTCACGCCGTGATCGCTTTTATGACTATCACATGAAGCGTAAGCAGCACGGCCACGAACGAGCCAGAGCACGCCGAGACGCAGAACGGCAACGGAGCGAAATTATGACGCTGGTAAAACGTGAGCTAACCAGAGAAATTGCAGAGCGCCGGTTCCCTGCTGATAAAGACGCAGTAATGGCCGAAGTTTCGCGACGAGTGAATAAAAGGATGATCCTCGCCAGAGGCCATCACACTCGAATAGCAGCCTAACCAGCATAATCTTAAACCTTCCGATACACCCGGAGGCTTCCGCACGTCACCAGCTTGCATTTGAGCAATAAACAACCAAAATTAGCCGGCTACGAGAGTTGGCAATATCAAAAATTGCCTCTACGCGACATTATTCCCATCAGCGATCACCATTTTCATCGACCGGCACCTATCAAAACCCTGTTATCCACATTTAAGTGCAAGGGATTTGGTTCATTAGATACAAATCGTTTACCCCAATAGGTGCGAGTAGTCTTTTAAAGACCTAAAAGATCTTCCCTTTAAAAAGAAAACCTATTCGTAGTCTGTCCTGTGGACAGCCTGATTAATGACCGCCCTTGCAGCGGCCAAATGGCCGCGCCGGTTCGGTATGGTCGCTACGCTTCCCACAATATTTTATGTAGCACCTCCGGCCGATAGCCGGAGGCATGGTGTCAACTGGACACAACTTAGCGAAAAGGCACTTTTCGCCCTTACCTACTTTATCGTTTTGAGTCCGTTAAAACCCGGCTTAACAGGATAGGGGGCGGGAAGTATCGGAAATCAGCCTGAAAACAAGCGTCAGCGGCTCACCAGTGCGATAAAAACGGCACCCCAATCCAACAGCACGGATTAAAAAGGTACAGGCTTACACCTCGTTCCAGTTGACCTGAAAATCTTGCTATTTATGTTGTATATAAATCAGATGTTTTAGGGGGCCGTTTGGAAATTGAAAACCTGAAAAATCAGGAAAACCGGCCTCAGGATCCCGGTTTTTTTCGCTGATAATAGTGTTCCTGGCACAATGGTATTTCACCCGGCGACATGCTGCTCAATACCCTTCCCTCGCTTTTAAAACCCCCAAAAAATAACTTATTGAGCGTGAGCAAAACGGCCAGACGAACGGGCGTACACTGGCGATTGTGCGTAAACCTGTTTGTTGCCGGTACGCAACAAATGGGTTTTCCACATGAGACAATGCACCGGCTCACAGGCAAAAAAAAACCGCCTGAAGGCGGTTATTGAGCGTGCGCAGTGCTATTCCTGATCAGGATTCATATCAAAAATCCCCAAGACAGGGATGATTTCCTGACTAACTCGCCCTGTGATCACCAGAAAATGACGCCAGATGCCATAAGGCACCGCCGCATCCCCGGATTTAAACGCCCGTATCCGTCGATCACCCTGTTTCCACTGCAAGCCCAGCAGTGCGGCCAATTTAGATTCTGAGGCATAATCCGGGAACGTTGCCTGAAACTGGGTGAACCACGCCTTCACGAGCTGCGGATCCGGCGCTTCCCATCCTTCGGACTCTGTGCGCAGGTGCTTATCACCGAACGCGGCTACGTTTAACTCTGGCACTGGCGGGAAGTGAGGCGCATTGAGATTGTGCCGGAGCGTTTCACGGCCACGTTCTGCCCCGTCACGCAGGAGCAACAAACGTTGCTGGTTCATATCAGGTAAATCAATCGTAATAGGCATAACAGCCCCTCAGAGCGTTTTAAAAAAAGGGCAGATAGAGTCTGCCCTGTATTGGTAGCGTGCTAACGCGATAGGTTTAGAGCGGTTTTAGCGCGATATGCTTGATATCAGAAACACGGATGTTAACCAGCTCAAGTGTACCCGTGGCAAGAGGCTTCCATTTTCCTGCTGAATGAATATGCATCAGACAGTAATAAAGGTATCGAGGCAGTAACAGATCAGTCCTGATAACCTTTATCCCTATATGCTCAGGGTTGAACGTATAGGTTGGTTCCCCCACGGATTTTAAAGAGCCTCTACGAACTATCCAGAAATCAGCCTCTGGGAAGCGCGTAGAAACAGCAGCTACATCTTGCAGTTTCATCGTTGCCTTAGTGAATACTAGCCTTCCAGAACGGCGGCTTTCTATTGATTCACTGGCAAATTATATCAGTATATCGGCGCTTTTTTTGTAGCTAAGTTGCTTACCGGCCATTATCCCGGTCTGAAATTAGTAATTCGTACAACCCGGATTCATGCCCCGGTTCCAGAGAGATATTTTTAATACTAAAGCGTTCAAGAACCGACTGAAAATACTCCAACGTTAGTGACGCTGGATCATCTTCATACAGGTTGGAATAGAGCGGTTCATCATGATTTGAAGACTCGATTACCATGAAAAAGTAAGCTAACGGTTGATCCCAACCGACTAACACTTCTACTGTGCCCTTGGGGGTTTCCCCGTCTAACCAATGCTGACTCATAAAGGTTTCCTAAGTAAATTCTATGGATATCCTAGGGGGATTCATTGGATATCCATAGGGTTTATTAAAGAGATCCGTCACGTTCCAATTTTTCACGTAACGCTTCCATGATGTAATTTGCAAAATCAAGGTTCGTTTTATTAGTGTCACGAAGCTTTTGGTGTGCATCAAAATACGTCGTCGGAATTGCTTTCAGAGTCTTGGGACGAACACTACGTACAGGAGACGCGATGCTTGCCGCAGGAGTATTAACTTGTAATGGGGCTTCATTACCAACGCCAACGTCTGAAGCTACATCAAAGACTGATTTATTTTTAGCCAAGGGAACCTCTCAAACATACTTTGAATTTCTTTTAGAAATCCAAAGGGTATACTTTGGATTTCCCATGTATATCTATTTTACATCAAATTTAGCTTGCAACCAGTTCCCGTAGCTCTTTGATCAGCGCTACTATCTCCTTGCCTGCCGCCGAAGAACGGCCATGCCTTACCTCAGTGATCCCCATCCCCTTTTTTAACGATTCAGTGAATCCGTGATTACCACGCCGATAGGATAGGCGGCTATTCAGCAGTGAAAGGTGTTTTGCTTTACTGATTGTGTCATCCATCAAAGGGAAGTGTTTTTGGTTTGGACTTGTTTTGCATAACATCACTTTGGCTTGCAGGTCGATCTTCATTTGCTGGCTGACTTCTGCCAGCGTCTGGTCAAACTTAGCCAACCCTATTTGTTCAACTACATCATCGTTGGCAGGCACGATCACAACGTCTGCCACAGCTACAGCTGTACGGTTGATATCTGCGTCAAAACCGCCGCAGTCAATAAGTACAGTCTTTCCTTCTTCATCGAGTTTCCGCAGGACAGAAAGTAACTCCGTTTTGTTTGATATGACCATCACGTTCCATCGTTCTCCCTCCGGACGCAGCTTGTTGATAATGCTCAGGCTCATAAGGACATCCAGGTCGATAATTACATCCGGGTTAAGTTCGCCAATGATATGAACGACAGACGTTGTTTTCCCTGCACCGCCTTTATGGTGTGACACTGCGTAAATTGCCATGTTTGCACTCCCGTTGATTAATTTTGATATGGATATACTACATAAACCTATTGGATGTGCAAAGTGTTTCTTTTGGATTTCTATGGGATATCCAATAGATTTCCCATGAACGTAAAAAAGGGCTGATTAATCAGCCCTATGATCTGCTATCCGCAGTATTGTAGTGAGCCAGCGAGAAGAGCATAAGTGTATGCCCCATCCCAAACGTCTGATTTTTCCAGAATCCTATGCCGAAGGGCTGTGTAGGCATCCTGAATAGACAGGTCGTCAGTCTCACGTTTCATCATCGTCAGAACTTCAAGCGTCAATGCCATGCCAAGCTGCATATGATCCAGCGAGATGGAAAAATTATCAAACGTGACCAGATAAACTTTTTCCTGTACTGGAAACACATAGAACCCTTTCGGGGGAATGTGAATAGTACCAAACACATCGATCTCAGAGAGGCGGTCAGCAGAAATACGCGCTTTTAACTGCTGCTGATAAAGTTCGTCAAATCGTAGGACGAGTCTCTTTTTGCGCTCGATGTCGTTAAGCAACTCAGACAAAAATTCGCATTCGTTCTGGCTGAAAGTGTTACGGGAGTGATTCATAATGGCTCCTTTTGGGAACCTATCGCCAGTGGCGATAGGTTCGCCATGACGTGAAGGGATTGGAAGGTGCGTTACAACCGGCTATTTCGCACAGATGCCGGTGATTAAATGATAGCACGGGTTTATAAACGTCACTAAAACGTGATTTGATGGACTTAGAAAGGTAGTAAGGATACCTTTAGGGCATCTATGATGCATATTATGGATTTCCATTGGATATACATAAGGAATCCAATATATATCTAATGTATGTTGTTGGTTAACCTATTTAGTTACAATGTCACCTTGTAACAGAAGATCTCCATTTACCGGATAGGTAAACTGTACCCCGCGTTCCCGTCCAATACCTACATCAAGAGCGAACACTTTAAGGTAGTGCTGCGTGCTCTTGAAATCCCTGTGTCCCATGTATGCCTGTAGTGTCACCGGCAGCGCACCGTTCATCGCCAGATGCATCGCGAAGCTGTGCCGCAGCGTTTTAGGCGTGATGGCCGGTATTGAGAAACGCAGCCCGCGCCGCTGGCAGTCGGCCAGTGCTTCACTGAGCCAGTTTCGGGCGGTATCGTCGGTAATGTCCCATACAGGCTTTGTCTGATGCCGTGTGAAGGTCGCCAGATGGTCACGCAGCCGCAGGGTAAAAGCATCGTCCAGAAGCGGTACAGCGCGTTTGACGGGGTTTTTCTTGGGCGGGCGCCCGTTACGGCGTTCAATGCGTTGCTTAAGCGTGTGCAGCACAACATAAGGCCGTGGGGCATCGAGCACGATATCTTCCGGGGTGACGGCCAGCGCCTCATTGATGCGTGCGCCGGTGTTCCACATCAGATCAAACAATGTACGGCGGTACACGCTGCTGACGGCATCGAGCAGTACCGAAACCTCAGGGGCAAGCAGATAGAGCGGATAGCCGGTATACGACGCAGCGAGCTGGCGAAGCGCGTAGGCAAGAGGGTAATCGATACCTACCGGTGCTGAAAGGTGCGCCGAAGCGACGCTACGCGAATTCTGCGAAACCGCGAGGGGTAAGTTAGTCAAAAAATCAATCTCCGCTGTCTGCGTTATTACGTGATCCGCTACGTCTATTTTGACGTAAAACACAGCCCCAGGAATAGAGAAGAAAACCCCGCTGGCAACATTTCCGTTTTCGGGGAAATCCACTTAATGCGGAATTTTACCGAATGGCCGGAGCGGGGCAGGGCAGAACACACCCCCACAGTTGATCGGAACCTGCCCCGTCCGGCACTACATATAGTATCGGTCGCAAATGACCGGCACACAAGATGTAGCGTTATCCACAGAAACGGTGGATAAGTAGGTAAATTCGGCAGAATGGGCGTTTTACCGAATTGCTGTGAGTGGGGCGGTTTACCCAGCGGCAGAACGGCGCTACAGTCAGGGTTTTGATTACAAGGAGTATATATGGCCTTCTCTAAATTGAAATGCACCCTGTTTGATGCCAATGATCTTTATATTATGTTGCGTATGAGTGCTATCGAATATTTCCCTCATGCGTGTGATGGATTAGACGCAGATGAGATATTAAGTATTTTCATGCGTAAACATATGGGCGTTAAATTCACGGTGGAAAATGACGTATCTGAAAGAGGGTTGGTATTCAGTGGTGAAACCTACGAAATATACAAGGGCAAGAATGTCGATGATGGTAAATTAGCTTATGGAAATGAACGCTCCCCCGCATGGTATATATTGAAAATTATGCAATTCCATAAGAAAGATATTGGCTTTCTAAATTACGACATTAATAACATGAGAATTTGGCTGGAAGATAACGATTATATTAAAAATAAGCGTCCTACAGATAAATTTTTACGTGAACGGTTCCTCGTGATTGCTACAGCAAATAAGGAATGAACGTATAGCCCGTTTGCACGGGCTATCTTCATATCACGTTCAGGCTTTCTTGTCGGTTACAGGACGGGGAATGCCATGCTTTTCCAGCAGATCGCCAATGGCCTCGTCGAGCAGACGGCTTTTAGGGATACGCGTCTTTGCGGCCAGCTCGTCAAACAGGGGGACGAGTGGGTTATCCAGCGATGACGTGAAGCGGCGGCGGTTTTTCAGGTACGGTTCAGCCATAGCGAAAGGCTCCATTGAGTAAATGGAGCTAGTGTAGAGTGCTGCCAGATAGATTAAACTGGTTGCACATAGTCACTATATAGTGTCAAAATGTGCAGATAATAACAACATCAGGGAAGGTTTGGTTTAGTCGCCTTTATTTGCGACTTTTTTTTCATTTGCGATCAGGTGTTGGTAATAATGGCATCCAGAGCGGAAATTATTTCATTTCTTGACGAGGATACATTGCAAATAAAGTCCGTGTCTTTAATTTTCTTTACATCCAGAAACGTCAGGGAAGGCGTGAATATATAATAAATTTCATTATTGACAACTGCCTGTGGTGTTATTCTTTTCTGGTTAAGTGAAAGTTCTTTTTGGGATACAAGCGGAACGACAATCCGTGTCGTTAAGTCATCAAAATAATCATTCTGGATAATCATATAATACGGCCAAAGTTTGTTTGTTTTGGCCGATGGATTACGGTAAACGTCGAATTGCCGTGACATTACAGGCTCCCAAAAAATTCATCGTCTGAAAGCATTCCAGCTTTTGCAATGTAGGCGTTCATGGCCTGCATATCCTGCTTCTCTAATTCCCGTTCACCGTTTTTAGTTTCGATAGCCTGTGCCAGAAGTACATCCAGCGTGGCAGAGAGGTTCATGTCCATACTCCGGGCTTTTTCGACCAGTGCCGCAGTAAGATACACGTTAGTGCTTCGCTTGGTGCTGTGGCGGTTTGAAGTGACAGTATTCATCATCGTTGCTCCTATGCGCAGGGTTATGCGCATAAGTATGAACGGAGGATGAAAAACAATCAAGCTTGTGGCTTTACCCATGCATAAAGGCGGCTGACTGAGAGGCCGAGAGCAGCGGCAATGCTTTTCACTGGCTCCTTGGTAAATGGTCGTGCCTTCATCCTCGCGATGGCTTCCTGTTTCAGTTCGGCAGAGACAAGCTTGATAGCCGGGGAATGCTTCCAGATTTGCTTGTTCCTCGCCGTTTCGGATGCACGCTCTTTGGCAAGTGCTGACTTTTCGCGTTTATTGGCCGATTTCCTGTAAGCTATCCGCATCATTTCGACTTGCTCAGCGGGGCATAGCTCTTTATTTTTTATCCGGGTAAGCATCCGTTCCTGACATTTACGCCGGTACGAACGGCTGGCTAATGCAATGTGCTTCGGTATTTTCCAGCGTTCACGATAGTCATTGATTGTTATTGAGTGTGCTTTATTAATATGTGGTGAAAGGAAATCAAAGTATTCTCCACATTCGAGGCACTCTATTTTCACTGAACTGCCATTGTGATCATTCATTATATTTATTTATTTATTATCCCGTCTCCATTTCCAAG
>NZ_JAZGQE010000064.1:0-23686 GCF_048593885.1 Yersinia sp. 1252 StPb PI
ACCTGGATTAATATTTTAATAAATAGGAATACACAGCACACTCATTTATATTTCATCCAACATTTTGTCGTTATTAACCTTCTTGAGTATTTCGTCTTTTAAATTCATCTGTAAATAGGAATGTATAAAACCATGGGTCATCGCAACACATTAAATACACGTTTATTGCCGTTATCTATTTTGGTCTCATCATTGATATCTGGTGGGGCAATTGCTGCACCAACATCTGCGGTTACACCTCTTGGTATGGGCAATGGTAGCAACTTTACCGTAGCCAAAGCCCCTGCAGATATCTTGCTGGAAAGCATCGCTCCTGTGGGTCAAACAATCACAACAGAGATGATCAATCAGATTAAGTCGCAAATTACGACAGCGCAACAGGATCACCAGCAGCAGACTAAGGATTTTACAACCAGCATTGATAAATTAAAACCTGCACAAAAAAAACAAGCAAAAAACGAATTAGATTCACTTAACGATGCATTTGAAAAACACATTAAGCAGTTAGAAGCCGTTGTTGCTTATGCAGAAGACGAGAGCGAAGCCAACAAAAATAAACTCAATGCAGCAGCAATAGATGCTTTTACAGCTTCACTCAATAACAAAGCGCCGGGGCAGTTCACCGCTGAAGAAGCCAACTCACTGTTTATTGCATCATTAACCAACGACAACTCAGCTATTTCGCCAGGGCTTGAGCAAAAAGCCACGACAGTCAAACAGCAGCAACAAGCAAGCCAAAATACCCTGACTAAGGTGCAAAACTACCTGACTCAAGGTGTGATAAGCCAGGAACAAACAGAAAAACTGGTGGCTTATTTTGCTGAGAAACAAGCTAAGTTCAACGAGCTGGCTGTGGCTAAACAGGAGCACAAAAAAGCAGAAGAAGCAGAAAAAAAAGCAAGTGTTGATGTCGTACGTCTGACTCCTGAATTAAAATTTAATCAAGCAAAGCTCAAACTCGCTGAGCAAGAAAAAACTCAAGCTGAAGATAACTTAATACTGCTTAATACTGCAAAAAGTACTGCAATTAATACTGTCAATCCAAATTGGAATGAAAACACACCAGATCTCGAACAAGAGCTTGAGGATTTGATTAAAGACTCAACCACTACTCAGGACAAAAAAACTGAGATTGAAGCCGCGCAAAAGGCCATCAAGGATGCAGCGGCAGCACAGCAGGTAGCTGATGACGCAACCAAGAAACATCAGTCTGCCGATGATGATTTTAAAAATATTAAGGCTAAGGTTATTGCTGCCAATCAGATTAAAACTGACGCTGCGGCTGACCTCCTAACTAGCACCACAGTAATGCAGGCTGCGGCAACAGCATTAGCTAGTTTAGAGACAGTAACGACTACGACTGTTGATATGCCTGCATTTGAGCAAAAAATTGCCGGCACTGAGCAACAAACCGTCGCTGCGCGAACCTTTGCACTCGATACCCTGGTATCGGGCGGCACACAAAAGGTGGAAAAAGACGGTAAGATCATTGGCAGTATTATTAGTGAAGGTGGCACGGTAACGTTGGCGCTTGGCGCACTGGCAAATAGCACCGTGATCACCAAAGGCAGCATGGAAAATAACGGTGGTACGGATAAGAATACCATCGTTGGTGCAGAAGGTCAGTTGATCCTTACAGGGATAAGTGACACTGAACGAGCCATATCAGAAGGGGCTATTGTTGCCAAAGGCGGCCAGGTTACAGCGGGAAATAATTCTGTTGTCAGTGATCTGGTCAGTGAAGGTGAGATTACTGCCAAAGATAACGCTATTATCTCTAAAGCTATCATCAAGGGTGGGAGCTTAACCCTGCAAAATAAAGCCATTGCCATGGATACCACGCTGAATGGCGGTGTTTTCACCGTTGAAGCTGACGCAGGAGCGACAGATACCACGGTTAATAACGGTGCAGAATTCACCGTTAGTGGCGATGCGAAAGCTGACAACACCACGGTAAACGGCGGTATCTTGAAGATTAAGTCGCGCATGCAAGCCAATAAGATACTGGTTGAAGACGGTTATGCGCTGATCGCTAGTTCGCTGAAAGACGCGGAGTTAAATGGCGGTACCACCATTTTCACCCAAACTGCCGCTGTCGAAGGGATCATTAATGCCAACCGAGGCAGTTTCCTGAGCGTCCATGACGGTGCAGTAACCCAGGATGCAGACCTGAATTTAGCCGGTAACATGGTGCTGGTGGCCGAAGATGCACCTTATGTCAGGCTACACCCAACTTCCCGTGCGGCCTTTAGCGCCATGAATGGCAAACCCGCTAAATTCGCCTTTAAAGATGTCACGCTGGCGGGCGGTTCTATCGATATGAGCCAAACAAAAGCGCAACTGACCATGAACTCATTGGCAGGTAACGGTAGCTTTAACTTAGGTTCAGCCCTGCATAGCCATACCACGGCACCACTGAATGTAACGGGTGATGCTGATGGTGATTTCAACGTTCAGATCGATGCCAGCGGTGTTGCTCCGGCTAACCTGAATGTCGTTGATGTACAGGGTACCAATAACGCGCGCTTTGCACTGGCTAATGGCCCGGTAGATCTGGGTAACTATAAGCACAACCTGGTCAGTGATGGTCAAGGCGGCTTCAAACTGGTAGCCGATAAAGCAGCCCTGACACCAAGTACTGCGGGTGTGCTGGCTGTCGCCAATACCATGCCGGTTATCTTTAATGCTGAATTAAGTTCGATTCAGAATCGTTTGGATAAGCAAAGCTCGTCAGCTAACGAAAGCGGTGTGTGGCTCACTTACCTGAACGACAGCTATAACGTGAAAGGCACAGCGGCCAACTTCAACCAGAAGTTGAATGGCATGACTTTAGGTGGCGATAAAGCCATTGATTTAGGTAATGCCGTATTCAGTGTGGGTAGTTTCGCCAGCTACAGCAGCTCAAATATCAAATCGGATTACCAGAGCAGCGGCAGTGTGGAAAGCAACTCATTGGGTGCTTACGCGCAATATTTGGCTAACAGCGGTTATTACATTAATGGTGTGCTGAAAACTAACCAGTTTAAACAGAACCTCAGTGTGACCGCTAAAGACGGCAGCGCCACCGGCAATACTAACTTCTCCGGTCTGGGTCTGGCCATGAAGGCAGGTAAACATATCAATATCAATGAAATGTATATCTCCCCTTATGTCGCGCTGAACACCTTTAGCTCCGGTAAGAGCCAGTACCAACTGTCTAACGGTATGGAAGCACAAAGCCAAGGCGCACGTTCTACCACCGGTACTCTGGGGATGAACACCGGTTATCGCATTGTGTTGAATGGTGGTACTGAAATTAAGCCTTACGCTATCTTCTCAGTGGATCATGACCTGATGGCCAGTAACAAGGTGATGGTTAACAACGAAATGTTTGATAACAGCCTGAAAGGGACCCGAGCTAACGCAGGTGTGGGTGTCAATGTAAACCTGACCTCTAACCTGTCAATCGGTTCTGAAGTGAAAGTCTCTAAAGGTAAAAACATTGCGACCCCAATGACCATTAATATGGGCGTTGCTTACACCTTCTAAATAACACGTTAAGTTCTTCATGTAGCAATGAGAATGGTGTGTCAAAAAAGGGAGCCACTTACGGCTCCCTTTCCTATAGCTAGCTAATCTGGCCCGCCAACAGCGAGTTAATGGCTGGTCGAGGGAATAACATTTCTCAGCCAACTGCCCCAGCGGCGCTGATAAAACGCCTGCGTATGGGTCATCAGATAGTGGCTTACCCCACGCTCTTTCTCATTAACCAGACAGAAATCGACCGGGTGTTCATCCGGTGCATGGTCACTGGCCACATTGCCCGCTTCCTGAATTAGCTGATCTATCTCTTCGGGCGAACCATCCACTTCCAACCCAATCAGTAAGTTAGGTTGCTCATCCACACTTTTATCATGCATCAATGCCAGAAAAGCACGCCGCACCGGTTTGCGCTGGCTAAACAGTTGGATCAAAGCATCAACCATCGCCGCCGGATACTCTTCCGGCTGGCCCAACAAGATTTGGCTCTCTTTATCCACCATCATTTCAGCCGGTTGGGCTAAACCGCCATTTTCCAATAGCATCGCCACTTCTTGCGGCCAAAACTCTTTGCCATGTTCTGATTTCGGGTTCAGGAACAGATGTGCACCCTGTGTCATTTCAAATAACACCCGTACTGGCATAGCAACAAAAGGCTGCTTTTCGAGGTCAGTTTGCTCATCCTCAGCCTGGCTCAGCGCCTGTTGCAATACTTCTGGCGAACTGAAAAAAGGAATAACTGATTCACCATCCTGCTTTTCCCAATGCAGAATATTGACCCCATTGCCCGCAGTGAAGGTCATCTCGCTATCCTCACCGCCCGGTTCTGAGCCGGCCACCAGCACTAACACCGTGGCGTCCAGTAATCTGCGGAAAAAAGCAGTGCGATAAATTGACTCAGTTGCCGCCAGTTTTAGCAACGACTCCAGACTCTGGTCCTCATCATGGTGGTGATCGTGGTTATCATCGGCAGGTGGTTGTAGCAAACTCATCTTGTACTCCGAAAAACGTCAAGCAGATCGAACAAAGGGACGTAAATGCGCCCCATTAGTAGCTTACAAAACCAAACGAAGGGGAAGCGCACCGTTCGGGTCGTAGCGGCGTGAGCCGCCGGAGTACCCGTAGGTGTGCTTGCCCCTTCATTCACCAAACTTACTGTTTTGCTTTCGCCAACAACAAATTAGCAATGGTACGAACACCTAAACCTGTAGCACCGGCAGACCATTGTTCAACCGCACTTTTACGGTAAGTGGCAGAGCAGTCAATATGGAGCCAACCTTGTTGGTAGTTTTTCACAAAATGCGACAGGAATGCGGCGGCAGTACTGGCACCCGCACTGTAGGCAGCGCCCGCCACATTATTCAATTCAGCAAAGTTAGATGGCAACTGGCTGCGATGGAATTCCGCCAAAGGTAAACGCCAGAAAGGTTCATGTTCACTTTGCGCGCTGTTCAACAGCGCTTGTGCCAGCTCATCATCAAAGCTGAACAGAGCATGGTAGTCGTTACCCAATGCCGTTTTGGCCGCACCGGTTAAAGTGGCAGCATCAATAATCAGCGGTGCGTTTTGCTCGGCGGCATCAATCAGGCCATCAGCCAGTACCAGACGCCCTTCAGCATCGGTATTCATGATTTCTACAGTTTTACCATTGCGGTAACGGATAATATCACCCAATTTAAAGGCATTACCGCTAACCATATTGTCGGCACAACACAGATACAACTTCACACGCTGTTTCAAGCCACGCGCCGCCGCCAGGGCCAAGGCTCCCGTCACGGTGGCTGCACCGCCCATATCGGATTTCATCGAGTCCATGAACGCACTCTGCTTCAGGCTGTAACCGCCGGAATCAAATGTAATTCCTTTACCTACCAGACAGGCCATTACCGGCGCATCAGGATTACCGGTTGGGTTATAATCCAAGGCCAGCAATACCGGTGCGCGATCAGATCCACGACCCACGGTATAGATCCCAGCATAGCCCTGCTCGCGCAGATCTTCGCCTTTGGTAATACGGTAACTGATTGCATCGCACGAGACGGCACACATCAAATCAATGGCATTTTTAGCCAATTGCTCTGGACCTAAGTCTTCCGCCGGTGCGTTGATCGTGTCGCGCACCCAATCGATAATTTTTATGCGTTGTTTCAGTTCAGTTTTTTCGTTCTCTGGCAGTTCTGCCCACTCCACGCTGCGCTGACCTTTTGGCCCACGGAACCCTTGCCAAAATGCCCAACTTTGCTCTAACCCCCAGCCCTCGCCAGCCAGTTTTATGTGCTTGATTCCCAGCCCATCTATTTTGCGCGCAGCACGTTGAATCGCACCTAATTTACCGTTGTCCGTCAGGTGGATAGTCATCCCTTCAGCATCGGTACTCAACAGCGTTTTCTCGCCCCAACGGGCATCTGCCGGATTATGCGACAGGGATACTTGCATCAATTCTGTTGTCATTATTACCTCGTTATTATTTGCTGTATACCCTTCGTCCTTGGCGCTACAGGGGTGTTAGCTACGCGCACTACTCGGCCCGTCCATCGGCCTCGCCTCTGCGAGGCCGCTGCAAGCAGCGTTCAAATCTGCTCCAGGCAGATTTGTCACCCGAATCACTTACTGGTCTTGACCTTAAAATATAAGTAAGTTTATCGGGATTAATGAGCCTCAAAGAGGCTCCCCCTGCGGGCTAGCATCAATGCTGTTCAAATCGGTCTTCAACCGATTTGTCGTTCACTTGCTGCCTGCCTGCAACGCCAATGACTTTGAGTATAGGATATCAGATCAGGTACAAAAAAGGCCGCTTTCGCGACCCTACAATACTCACTCAAACTCATCCAACCACACTAATAGAATGGCCTCTAGCACTTTTTCATTCGATTTCTGCGGATCGTCGTCAAAATCTTCCAGAGAGCAAATCCATTGATGCATATCGGTAAAACGCACGGTTTTCGGATCGGTATCCGGGAATCTGTCGTAGAGTGCTTCACCGATTTCCCGAGTATCTTGCCACGTTAAGCTCATATCAATGCTCCCGCGCATGGTTAATGGTATAACGCGGGATCTCAACTACCAAGTCTTCGTCGGTCACTCTGGCTTGGCAGCTCAGGCGGCTCTCCGGCTCCAGACCCCAGGCTTTATCCAACATATCATCTTCCAACTCACTGCTTTCTGGTAAGGAATCGAACCCTTCACGCACCACGCAGTGGCAGGTGGTGCAGGCGCAGGATTTCTCACAGGCATGCTCAATATCGATCCCATTGCGCAAGGCAACGTCGAGTATAGTCTCACCTTGGGTTGCTTCCAGTACTGCACCATCCGGGCAAAGATCTTTATGGGGCAGAAATACTATTTTGGGCATGATTAAACCTCATCCACTGAATGACCAGCCAACGCACGGCGAATGGAAGCATCCATCCGGCGCGCAGCAAAATCTTGCGTTTGCGCATCTAACGCTTTGATCGCAGCTTCGATTGCGTGTGGGTCGTTACCCTGCATCTGCTGCTGTAATAAGGCCATCGCCTGAACGATAGCGGTACTTTCTTGCTCACTGAGTAATGCTGCATCTTCTGCCAATGCGCCTTGTAAACTCTCCAGCACACGGGATGCTTCGACCTGTTGTTCCGCTAACTTACGCGCACTGACATCACTTTGCGCATTCGCCATCGAATCTTTAATCATATTGGCAATTTCATCATCAGATAGCCCATAGGATGGCTTAACCTGAATCGATGCCTCAACACCGGTGGACTTCTCCATCGCGGTAACACTCAATAGACCGTCAGCATCTACCTGGAAAGTAACACGAATATGCGCACCACCTGCAGGCAGTGGCGGTAGGCCACGCAAGGTAAAACGGGCTAATGAACGACAATCTTGCACCAATTCACGCTCGCCTTGCAGCACATGGATGTTCATCCCACTCTGCCCATCTTTAAAGGTGGTGAACTCCTGCGCGCGGGCTACTGGAATAGTGGTATTGCGCGGAATAACTTTCTCCACCAGGCCGCCCATGGTTTCCAACCCCAATGAAAGCGGGATAACATCAAGCAGCAGCATGTCACTATCGGGCTTATTACCCACTAAAATATCGGCCTGGATGGCGGCACCGATTGCCACAACTTTATCGGGATCAATCGAGGTTAGCGGCGTGCGGCCAAAGAATTGCCCGACTTGCTCACGCACCAGCGGCACACGGGTTGAACCACCAACCATCACCACTTCCAGCACCTCATCAGGGGTCACTGCGGCATCTTTCAACGCACGGCGACAAGACATTAATGTCCGTTTGATTAACGCTGCAATCAGCGATTCAAACTGCCCACGGGTTATTTGCCCCTGCCAGCCAGCAACAGAGACATCTGCAACCTCGGCGTCACTCAACGCGATTTTAGCCGCGATCGCTGCATCAAGTAATTGCCGCTGAATACCATGATCATCACGGGAGTCAATACCTGCTTGTTCACGCAGCCAATCGGCTAATAGATGGTCAAAGTCATCGCCCCCCAGGGCAGAATCACCACCGGTTGCCAACACTTCGAACACACCACGGCTCAAACGCAGAATAGAGATATCAAAGGTGCCACCGCCAAGATCATAAACGGCAATCACCCCTTCCTGACCTGAATCCAGGCCATAGGCAATTGCCGCTGCGGTCGGCTCATTAAGCAGACGTAATACATGTAGCCCCGCCAGACGTGCCGCATCTTTGGTACCCTGACGCTGAGCGTCATCAAAATACGCCGGCACAGTGATCACCACACCATCCAGATCACCACTCAGTGCCGCTTGGGCACGTGCAGACAATACTTTAAGAATATCAGCAGACACCTGGATCGGATTCACCAACCCGCTGGCAGTCTGGATCATCGGCAAGCCATTTTCGCTGGGCTGGAATTGGTAAGGCAGATTAGGATAGCGCTGTACGATATCTGCCAAAGAGCGACCTATCATACGTTTAATTGAACTGATGGTATTGACCGGGTCCAATGCCGCCAGATTGCGGGCATTCCAACCAACATCAATACTATTTGCTTGATAATGAACCACTGAGGGCAAAAGATCCCGCTGTTGCTCATCAACCAGCGTTTGTGCTTTACCGCTACGCACGGTGGCGACCAATGAATTGGTCGTACCTAAGTCTATGCCTGCGGCCAGCCGACGTTGATGCGGCTGCGCAGTTAAACCAGGCTCACTAATTTGTAATAAGGCCATGTTGAACTTCCATCAATCATGAGTCTAAAGAGCAAAATCTATCCGGTGATAGGCTCTGAATTAATCAGACATTACGACAATTAATAAATTGAGTTTTAGTTATTTTACCAATTAGAGACCACGGTTATACCCTAAATAATTCGAGTTGCATGCAGGCGGCAATTGAGTGAATCCCGATGAGTTGACGCCAGTCAATGATTCGGGTGAACGAAAGCGGCCAACACACATGCAGCTTGAAGTATGACGGGTATAAATCAAGATAAATCATCAAACAAACGCTCTTCAAGTTGTTCAACCTGCTGTTGTAACTTATCCAAAAAACGCAATTTACGCACAGTATCAGCCGCCAGTTCCCACTGTTGCTTATCCAGTTGCTCCACCATTTGCTGACTGCGCGTTTGTGTCATCAATGCTAAGCGGCTACTGAATGCAGCAAGCTGCGTTTCGGCATCGGGTTTGCGTTCAATCTCATCAAGCTCTTCACGCAGTTCCAACTGCTCTATCAGAAATGCAGTATCACGCATGGTGTGCTGTTCATTGCCTAAATCAAAACCCTGCAAAGATAACATATACTCGGCACGTTTTAACGGATGCTTGAGGGTTTGGTAAGCGTCATTGATGGTTGCGGCTTGTTGCAACGAGGCTAAACGCTCGCGTTCAGGCTGGTTAGCAAAACGGTCAGGGTGGAATTGACGTTGTAATTCCTGATAGCGGGTAGTGAGTTGGTTGCCGTCAACCAGATAGCGAGGCGGCAGCCCGAACAATGTGAAGTAATCCATAGCATGCTCTGGAATATAGTGATGGCTTAGCAAATATTATACAGCCCTCTTGTTATGCAAGAGAGCTGTATGAAGCACAAGTGCCTGAGGTAGAAACAAAAACAGGAGTCAGACGTTAAAGCTTTCACCACATCCGCACTCACTTGAGACATTCGGATTGTTAAACTTAAAGCCTTCGTTCAGCCCTTCCTTGACGAAATCTAATTCGGTGCCATCAAGATAGACCATGCTTTTGCCGTCGATGATCACTTTCACACCTTTGTCTTCAAAAATGACGTCATCGTCGTTCATTTCATCAACAAATTCGAGTACATATGCCATACCAGAGCAGCCTGATGTCCTTACGCCCAAGCGCAGACCCAAGCCTTTACCACGGTGATTTAAAAAGGCACTGACCCGTTGTGCAGCACTGTCGCTGATTGATATCGACATACACCTTCCTCAACTCTGCTAACAATTGATAACCTATGTTACAACTACTTGGCAGTATGTTTGCTTTTGTAGTCGGCGATAGCTGCTTTAATGGCATCTTCAGCCAGAATCGAGCAGTGAATTTTGACTGGCGGTAACTCCAGTTCTTCCGCGATTTGAGTATTTTTGATCGCTTCAGCCTGATCGAGAGATTTGCCCTTCATCCATTCAGTTACCAGAGAGCTGGAAGCAATGGCTGAACCGCAACCATAAGTCTTGAAACGAGCATCTTCAATAATACCGGCTTCGTTGACTTTGATCTGCAATTTCATGACATCACCACAAGCGGGTGCGCCAACCATGCCACTACCAATAGTAGGGTCTGCGTTGTCGAATGAACCGACGTTGCGTGGATTTTCGTAATGATCGATTACTTTTTCGCTGTAAGCCATGTGATTACTCCTGAGTCTTAAAGTCTGGAATTAATGGTGAGACCATTCAATGCTGCTAATATCCACGCCCTGTTTGAACATATCCCATAACGGGGACAAATCACGCAGACGGCCAATAGATTTACGCACCAGCACAATGGCGTAGTCTACCTCTTCTTGAGTGGTGAAACGCCCCAGAGAGAAACGGATTGAACTGTGAGCCAGTTCGTCGTTCATCCCCAACGCACGCAACACATAAGAAGGTTCCAGACTCGCGGAGGTACAGGCTGAACCTGATGAAACAGCCAGATCTTTCAGTGCCATGATCAGCGACTCACCTTCAACATAGTTGAAGCTAATGTTCAGAATGCCAGGTGCGCCATTCTCTAAATCGCCATTCAGGTAAACTTCTTCGATATCTTTCAAACCATTCCACAAACGCAGGCGCAGTGAGCGCAGACGCGCAGCTTCGCTTTCCATCTCTTCTTTGGCGATACGGTAAGCTTCACCCATACCGGCTATCTGATGGACTGGCAAGGTGCCTGAACGCATACCACGCTCATGACCACCACCGTGCTGTTGTGCTTCGATGCGAATGCGTGGTTTACGGCGAACAAACAGCGCGCCAATACCCATCGGACCATAAACTTTATGGGCTGAGAAGGACATCAAATCAACTTTCAGTTTGCTCAGATCAATCGGTAATTTACCAACACTTTGCGTTGCATCGACGTGGAAAATGATCCCGCGACTGCGGCACATTTCGCCGATTTCAGCGATATCCTGCACCACACCGATTTCATTATTCACGTGCATGATAGAGACCAAAATGGTGTCTTCACGCATGGCCGCTTCAAGCTGTTTCAGGTCGATAATACCGTTAGACTGTGGTGCCAGATAAGTCACGTCGAAGCCTTCACGCTCCAGTTGACGACAGGTATCCAGCACCGCTTTATGTTCGGTTTTACAGGTGATGATGTGCTTGCCTTTCTTTTGATAGAAATTAGCCGCACCTTTTATTGCAAGGTTATCAGACTCAGTTGCACCGGAGGTGAAGACAATCTCACGAGGGTCAGCACCTACCAGAGCAGCAATATCATTACGTGCAATATCAACGGCTTCTTCTGCCTGCCAACCGAACTTATGAGAACGCGAGGCGGGGTTACCGAAAATACCGTCCAGAGTCAGATACTGCATCATTTTTTCAGCGACACGAGGGTCTACCGGGGTGGTTGCTGCATAATCCAGATAGATAGGTGTCTTTATTTTTGATTCGGTCATTGCTCTTATGCTCCGTACATCACTTCCAAAACGTAAAATTCCGCAGATTCTGCTTATGCGCGCAGATTGACGTTAATCGTCTCTTGCGGTCGGCCATTAGCCGTACGGCGCGTATCGTTATTCTGACGATCCGCAACCTCTAGGATATCTTGGTTATTCACCAGTTCTGCCAGCGTAATATTGTTGAGGAAGCTGCTGATGCGCTCACTCAGATCACGCCACAAGGTGTGAGTCAGGCAACGATCTCCGCCCTGACAGCCTTCTTTACCCTGACAACGGGTAGCATCGACAGATTCGTCTACGGCGGTGATTACTGCACCTACCGCGATTGCTGATGCATCTTTGCCCAGCAGGTAACCGCCACCTGGACCACGGACGCTGGCAACTAAGCCATTTTTGCGTAACCGTGAAAACAGTTGTTCCAAATAGGATAATGAGATCCCTTGGCGTTCAGAAATATCTGCCAGAGGAACTGGCCCGTCCTGGGAATGTAATGCCACATCAAGCATGGCGGTCACGGCATAACGGCCTTTGGATGTCAGTCTCATAGCTAAAATTACCTGTTGGTGAAAACAAGCCAGAATTCTGACATTCTTGACTGTTTTAGTCAACTATTTAACCTAGTAATTTACTCAAGTATTATTAACCTATTCCATTTTGAATAATATGGCAGGATTTTAATAATAACCAATTGATATAAAACCTTATTTTTTGTTATCTAACGCACTTTCACCCGCATCATGCTGTGGGTGTTTATCCTGTTTTTCAATGGATGTCAGCATACCGCGCAAGATATTTAGCTCTTGAGCCTCTGGGCGTGCACGGGTAAACAGACGGCGCAATTTACTCATAATCTGGCCTGGATGTGCCTGTCGGATAAAACCAGTATGGGATAACACCTGCTCCAAATGCAGATAAAAGCGCTCCAGATCATCCACCAAAGGATAAGGGGCTTCCTCTTCTTCTATTACCGGTGCCGCAGCCTGCTGGCGATCAAGGAATGCTACCCGCACTTCATAGGCTAAAATTTGTACCGCCATCGCCAAATTTAATGAACTGTATTCGGGGTTTGCCGGGATCGCCACATGATAATGGCATTTCTGTAGTTCATCATTCGTCAGCCCTACCCGCTCGCGGCCAAATACCAATGCAACCGGAGCATGTTCTGCTTCGTGGGCGCTGCGCACACCACATTCACGCGGCTCTAACATTGGCCAAGGCAAGGTGCGTGAACGGGCACTGGTACCGACAACCAGACTACACCCAGCCAATGCTTCATCTAAAGTATCGACAATAGTAGCATTACCAATGACATCACTGGCACCGGCAGATAGCGCAATCGCCTGCGAATCGGGTTTGACTAAAGGGTTAACCAGATACAAGTTGGTTAATCCCATGGTTTTCATGGCCCTGGCTGTTGAACCCATATTGCCGGTGTGCGAGGTTTCGACCAAAACGATACGAATATTGTGTAGCATACAAACTCTGAAGATAACGGGGAATCGCCATATCTTAACACAGACATATACCCAAGCTACTTCGAGTTGCAGGCAGGCGGCAACCGAGTGACAAATCAGTCGGGAACCGATTTGAACAGCATTTATGCTCGCCCGTAGGGTGAGCCTCAAGGATGAGGCTCATTAGTTCCTGGGAACTTAGATAACTAAGTAACCAGGGCAAATAAGGGCAGTCAACACCTCTGCATCTTGAAGGGTGACGGGTATAGGCATTTATCAGAACCCCTGCTATACTGCGCCCCGTTTCTCGTTCTTTAACATCCTAGTGGAAGATACCCATGCATCCGATGCTGACTATCGCCATACGCGCTGCGCGTAAGGCCGGTAACCTGATTGCCAAAAATTATGAAACCCCGGACGCTGTCGAAGCGAGCCAGAAAGGGACTAACGACTTTGTTACTAATGTAGACCGTGATGCAGAGCGCCTGATTGTCGAGGTCATCCGTAAATCTTACCCAAAACACACCATTATTGGTGAAGAGTGCGGTGAGTTGGTTGGTGAAGACGATGATGTACAATGGGTTATTGATCCACTGGATGGCACTACCAACTTCATCAAACGCCTCCCTCATTTCGCCGTTTCTATCGCTGTACGCATCAAAGGCCGTACCGAAGTGGCAGTGGTTTATGACCCAATGCGTAACGAATTGTTTACAGCCACCCGTGGTCAGGGCGCGCAATTAAACGGCTATCGTCTGCGCGGCACCAATGCTAAAGATTTAGACGGCACCATTCTGGCGACCGGCTTCCCATTCAAAGTAAAACAACATGCGCCAGCTTATCTGCGCGTTGTGGGTAAACTGTTTGAACAGTGTGCAGATTTTCGTCGCACCGGTTCAGCGGCACTGGATCTGGCTTATGTGGCCGCTGGCCGTGTTGACGGTTTCTTTGAGATTGGTCTGAAGCCATGGGATTTTGCTGGTGGCGAACTGTTGGTACGTGAGTCTGGCGGTATCGTGACTGACTTTGCTGGCGGTCATAACCATTTCAGTTCTGGCAATATCGTAGCCGGTAATCCACGTATTGTTAAATCTATCGTTCAAGCGATGAGCGATGAGATTAGTGATGCATTGAAACGTTAATATCATATACCCGTCATCTTTCAAATTGCAGGTGTGTTGGCTGCTCTCGTTCACCCGAATCACTTACTCGTGTAAGCTCATCGGGGTTCTCTTGTTTGCCGCCTTCCTACACCTTGAAATCTATAGGGTATATACGCATCCAGCCATATGAAAAAAGCCAGTCTGGGTTAACCGACTGGCTTTTTTCATTGTTAACTTTAGCGGCCAAAGGGCCGTATGCCGCCGATAAACTCCGGCTGACTAGAAAGATAGAGCAGCACACCGGCAAACAGCAGAATAATCCCGCCGGTTAATGCCAGCGTAGACCACGCAATAGCTCCCCAGGCTACCGGTGCACGATGACGGCTTAAGTACACCGCCAGACGCCGCGCATAATGGACAAACAGCGCCAGTAGCGAAATGGTCAGGGATGTTCCGATTGCCATCGCTATCGCTGACAAAATCCCCCACCCGTAGACGCCGATCACTTTGGCAAATAACAGCACCATAATCGCGCCGGAACAAGGCCGCATCCCCATGGCCAGAACAATCGCCAGACGAGTGCGCCAGTCATCCCCAGCTTGTAGCTCTTGAGCACTGGGGAGATGGCGATGCCCACAACCACAATGGTCACTATGAACATGGTTGGCAGGCAACGGTTGTATACGTTGGATGCTGATTTTTTGCGGTTTGAGTAGTTTAATCTGCTGATAAAGACGCTTTAAGGCCCGTAAACACAGCAAAACCCCCAGTGCGATAACCAGCAGGAAACTGCCCTTCTCCAACCAGAAACTGCTTTGATGCAGATACCGTGATGAGAGTTGTAAAACACCCAGCAGTAACGTTACCAACAAGATAGCCACACCACCTTGCAATAGTGAGGCGGCAAAAGTTAGCTTCAGACTCTCTTTTAATTGTGCCGGATGGGTCGCCAGATAAGTGACAATCACCACTTTGCCATGCCCCGGCCCCATTGCATGCAATACGCCATAAATCAGGCTAAACATCATCAATGTAAAACCAGTCTGATGAGGATTAGCTTTAACTTGTTGCAGTAATTGGGCCATCTGCTGATGCATGCTTTTCTGCCAAATGACTGTTTTGAACAGCAACTCAGGCCAATAGAGCCATGCCACCTGGGCTGCACCGGCTAAGATCAGTAAAAACAGTATTAGCGGCCATAAATTTATCAGCCAGTGCCGGGGCCGTGAAACTGCCGTGATACCTACTGACATTGTACGGTAACCCGCTGTGCAAACTGTTTTCCTAGTTCCATGTCTTCTCCTGGCGAATCACTTTTATCCAACGATAATGCATACGCTTGTAACGAAGCATTGGGATCTGGGGTAAATAAGGTTAACTGGCAACTTTTCTCCATGTCAGTTGATAACCTTACCGCCTTGTTGCCCGCATAGGTCATGTCAACAAAATAGGTCGGGTCGTAAGTGGAGATGATGAAAGGCTTCCCCGCCAGCGGTTGGGGTTCTGCCAGTGGCAAAATAAACGCTAAAACTGCCTGATGTCCCTTGCGGGATAAGTGATACTCTGTTGGTAAGTTTTTATATTTCACCGGCTTACCGTCACGATAAATATCGGTGAAATAGTGCTGCCCCAGCACATTAGCCATCACTTCAGCCGCCAGTTTTTTCCAGATTTCAGAGTCACTTTTGGCATTTTCCGCATCATATAACAGATCGGCAGATGTGATTTCATCCATAGTCCATACCATTTTCATCCCCACCAGCATCTGTTTATCGCTAACAAAAGTGGTATCCATATCAATAAAACTGTGCGGATGGGCCTGCGCCAACTGGCTATAAACAAAAATCCCCCCCGCCAGCAGCAAAGCTATCAGCCGTTTAACCGTCATCATATTGTTATGGTATAACATATCACACATTGATCAATCCTTAGATATTCTATGATGTGCCCAAAGTCATTGGTGTTACCGGTAGGCAGTCAGCTAACGACCCTATAGCTCAAGCACTCCGGGGAAAACTGTGATGTAAGTTATAAGTCGATGTAAAAGCCCACAGCCCCACTAAACCGAATAGAATCTCTTTTGCTATGCTTAAGCCTGATAAACAACAACACATTCATCACGGAAGGTTATATGAGCTTGGACACTCCCTCTGTGCCCCAGTTATCCGATCAACCGCTATCCGGTCAACAACGACGCTGCCATATGGTGCTGATGCTATTCATGCCTGCACACAAGGTACAACTGGACACCATCAGCCAATTCAATGGCGTCGGGCTAGCGACTACCCGGCAAGATATAACCGAGGTTGCCAATGAAATCCAGCGTTTCTACCATTTGCAGCTCAGCGCCGATAGTGACGATAGTTGTCTGATTCACGGTAGCCATCTTGATAAAAGACTGTGCCTAATTCATTGGCTACGGCGTGGGTTACGCTATTGCCCGCATTTCGTTGAGAACCAGTTTGCTCCCCATCTGTATCAGGCTTTGTCATGGGATAACACGGTACTATCGCAGCATCTGCCACAGATAATCAGCCAATGTGAACCCCATCTCAGTCGGCAGTTAAATGAAAGAGACCGTCAGTTTTTACAACTGTATTTGGCTTATTGTGCTTGGGAAAATCGACAGCAGGTGTTGCCAGAATTATCACCCACCCAGCAGCAGTGGTTAGAATGCAAACCCGCACTGGCAGCGGCTGACAGCTTGTTTGATTCATTTAATCCGTTATTAGGTCATGCGCTGAATAGAGTTGAACGGGATATGCTGATTCTGATGCTAACGATGATTAAAGCACACAGCTATCACAGCACTCAATCAGCGGAAGATGCCCGTCTAATCAACGCCATTCACCAATTGATCACGCATTTTCAGCAACTTTCAGGGATGACACTTAGTAGCAATGAAGCACTGATCAGCCAACTTTTTGCCCATCTCGCTCCCGCAATTGAGCGCTGTTATTTCAATATCGGGATTGATAATTCTTTGTTGGAAGAAGTTATCCAAAAATACCCGCGGCTGTTACGAACCACGCGACAGGCGCTGGCTACTTTTGAACAGGAATATCAGATTCAATTCTCTGTCGACGAAGTCGGTCTGATTGCCATTAGCTTTGGTGCCTGGCTGATGCAGGAAAATGCATTACAGGAAAAGCAGATTTTACTGCTGACGCGGAATAATCCAGAATTGGAAGAGCAAGTGGAACAGCAGGTACGTGAGTTAACCTTACTGCCATTACATATTAAATATTTGCCCCACGACGTTTATCTGCAATCGGGTGCCCCGCCCGGCACTACTGTGGTGCTCACACCGTATGCCGTACGGCAACCTGAATCAACGCCCCCGCTGATTCAGGTACTACTACCGCTCACTGAGCAACAAAACAAGCAGTTACGCAGTGTGTTGGAACTGCCTTAACTGGCAGACTCTGGCTGACTCGGCACTACCCGAGGGCGAATAAACAGTGCCGGGATCACAATCAATGCCATAACCCAGAACACCCCTCCCTGATAATGCTCAAACAGGAAACCGGAGATCACCGTCATGACCGCAATTCCCCCGCCCATCGCCAGTGCAGAATAAACTGACTGTAAACGGATCACATCCGGCCCACGTCGCGCGGCAATAAAACGCATGGCTGCCAAGTGGCAGACAGTAAACGAGCCACAATGTAAAATCTGAATCAAGATCAACCACGGCAATTCGGTGGTTGATGCCATTAAGCTCCAGCGCACTATCCCGGTGATCGCCGAAAGCAGTAATAAGCTGCGGGCAGTCCAGCGGCGAAATAGTACATTGCTAAATGCGAACACCAGAATCTCAGCGACCACGCCCAACGACCATAAATAACCAATGGTGGCGGCGGAATAACCAGCATCTTGCCAGTAAATAGAGCTAAAACTGTAATAACCGGCATGCGCACCTTGTAATAGCGTCACGCAGAGTAAAAAACGCCAGACCTGTGGCTCAGACAGTAATACTTTCCAGTGGGTGGCGACAACATTACGATGTTTAATCTCACCCTGCGGCATAATACTGGGTTTGAGTAACGCCCCGAGTAACATGGCGGCGATACCGAAAGTCAGGCTATAGAGAATAGCCGTGTGGCCCCAAACAGAGACCAGCTTACCGGTCAATGCCGAACCGATAACAAAAGCCAGTGACCCCCACAGCCGGACCTTGCCATAATCCATGGTTATCTGTTTCTGCCAGGTGGCTGCCAACGCATCAGTCAGTGGCACTAGTGGGCCAAAAAACAGGTTAAAACCCGCAATAACCACCATCAACCAGGCCCAACCATTACCAAACCAAAAACCCACCGCAAAGGCCAATGTCAGTAGTGCCAAAATTCGGATTGCTGTAACCAGATGAGAAGGATCTTTGACGCTGGGGGCAATGATCAGACTGCCAAGGAAACGGGAGATTAAGCCTGCACCCAACAAGATACCAATGGTTTCCGGTGGAATGCCTTCCCCTTGTAACCAGATGCCCCAAAAAGGCAGGAAAATGCCATAAGAAAAAAAATAGGTGAAATAGCTGAGCGACAGCCAACGTGTTGATTGCAATACCATGAATCCCTCCAGGCTCAGCCCGATACTGTGACAGAGGCCTCTTCCGCTGGCAATGTTGTAATTATGCAAACATACAGTTTGGGATGAGCTTCACATTTAAATAGGGTGATTTACAAAGTAACAACAGATTGCGCGGCCGCTATCGCATCGTTACATTCACGCTACAGATATCAATATTAGATATAAAAAAACCCGCATTCGCGGGTTTTCATTACAGCTTAACGATATCCAGCAATATTATGCGTAAACCGGTAAGCGGGCGCAGATAGCCAGTACTTTCTGTTTCACGCGCTCAATGGTTGCTTCATCGTTGATGTTATCTAACACATCACACATCCAGCCAGCCAGTTCGCGAGATTCCGCTTCTTTGAAGCCACGGCGGGTAATCGCTGGGCTACCGATACGCACACCTGAAGTCACAAACGGACTTCTCGGATCGTTAGGTACGCTGTTTTTGTTCACGGTAATATTCGCACGGCCCAAAGCGGCATCGGCGTCTTTACCGGTGATATCTTTATCCACCAGATCCAACAGGAACAGGTGGTTCTCAGTACCGCCAGAAACCACTTTATAGCCGCGCTCTTGGAACACTGACACCATCGCTTTGGCATTGTTAACTACTTGTTGCTGATAAATTTTGAACTCAGGCTCCATGGCTTCTTTCAATGCTACCGCTTTACCGGCAATAACATGCATCAATGGGCCACCCTGGTTACCAGGGAAAACAGAAGAGTTCAGTTTCTTATACAGATCTTCATCACCGCCTTTCGCCAAGATCAGACCGCCACGTGGGCCAGCCAATGTTTTGTGCGTGGTCGTGGTAACGACATGTGCATGTGGGACCGGGTTAGGATAAACGCCAGCAGCAACCAGACCTGCTACGTGAGCCATATCCACAAAGAACCATGCGTCGATGCTATCAGCGATTTCACGCATTTTTGCCCAATCAACGATACCGGAATAAGCAGAGAAGCCACCGATAATCATTTTTGGTTTATGAATTTCGGCCTGACGCGCCAGATCTTCATAATCAATCTGACCAGATTCATCGATACCGTAAGGTACGATATTGTACAGTTTACCGGAGAAGTTAACCGGTGAGCCGTGGGTTAGGTGGCCGCCATGGGCCAGGTTCATCCCCAATACAGTATCACCGGGTTGCAGCAATGCAGAGTAAACAGAGACGTTTGCCTGAGAACCGGAATGTGGCTGAACGTTAGCGTAATCGGCACCGAACAACGCTTTAGCACGGTCAATGGCCAGTTGCTCAACAACGTCAACATACTCACAGCCACCGTAGTAACGTTTGCCTGGATAACCTTCAGCATATTTATTCGTCAACTGAGAACCTTGCGCCTGCATAACACGCGGGCTGGTGTAGTTCTCAGAGGCAATCAGCTCAATGTGCTCTTCCTGGCGCACCACTTCTTGCTCCATTGCACGCCATAAATCTGCATCATAATCGGCAATGTTCATTTCACGCTTTAACATCCAGCTCTCCTGACTTAGCTAACAAGTTATACCTATACCCAAAGTCATTGGAGGTGCAGCTAGGCAACCAATGAGCGACAAATCGGTTGAAGACCGATTTGAACAGCATTTATGCTAGCCCTCAGGGTGAGCCTCTTTGAGGCTCATTAATCCCGATGAGCTGACTCACGTCAGTGATTCGGGTGAGTGAGAGCAGCGAACACCGCTGCAGCTTCAAGTACGAAGGGTATAGTGGGCTACCCGTTTGGGTTCTAGCCCACAGTGTAAACTGTTTCCCCCCCGTTAAGATAGGTCTTGACAGAGGTTTTTACGCAAACGATTGGCTTCAGACTGCGTAAGGCTTTGACCTGTTCAGACTTCATCCAGTGCAACGGAATTATCCTCATATTCATCATGTGATTTTTTCACATTCTGTGAGCTGACACGTCAAGGTAATCCCTTATAAGTGGAATCTGCATTTACAAATTAGGGTGCAATCTATAAGATGCATTTAAAATACATGTATTGATTTACACACTATAATACCCAAAGTAATTAGCGTGACAGCGAGGCTCGTAGATGGGCCGAGTAACAAAACCGCTGTGACGCCAAATACCACGGGAATAAGGAGCACACCATGCTAGATAACCAAACCATCGCTACCGTTCAGGCCACCATTCCGTTACTTGCCGCCACCGGCCCCAAACTCACTGCACATTTTTACGATCGCATGTTTGAGCACAATCCTGAGCTGAAGCACATTTTCAATATGAGTAATCAGTTTAATGGCGATCAGCGTGAAGCTCTGTTTAATGCGATTTGCGCCTATGCAGCCAATATCGATAATTTGGCGGCACTACTGCCCGCTGTTGAGCGTATTGCTCAGAAACATACCAGCCTGAATATTCAACCTGAGCACTATGCCATTATCGGCCATCATCTGATCAGCACTCTGGATGAGATGTTCTCCCCCGGCCAGGAAGTGTTAGATGCCTGGGGTAAGGCCTATGGTGTGTTGGCAGATGTTTTTATTCAGCGAGAAAGTCAGATTTATCAGCAGGGAGAGGCCAGCACCGGTGGCTGGCGGACCTTACGCCGTTTTCGTATCATTAAAAAAGAGATGCAGAGCGAGGTGATTTGCAGCTTTGTGTTAGCGCCGGAAGACGGTGGCCGGGTATTGGATTTCAAACCGGGGCAATATCTGGGAATTTATATTGAAGATGAACAACTTGAATATCAGGAAATCCGCCAATACTCCCTGACTGCGGCACCCAATGGCAAGACTTACCGTATTGCGGTGAAACGCGAAGAGCAAGGCACAGTTTCTAACTATTTACACCAGCAACTGCACGAAGGAGATAGTGTACGTATCGCTCCCCCTCGTGGCGATTTCTTTCTCGATATCTCACCAGAAACGCCTGTTGCATTGATTTCTGCCGGTGTCGGCCAGACGCCAATGTTAAGTATGCTCAATACCCTTCATGATAACCAACATGCAGCGCCGATACATTGGCTACATGCCGCTGAAAATGGCCGGGTACACGCGTTTGCCGATGAAGTCGCGACTATTGCACAGAATATGCCGAATCTTAGCCGCCACGTGTGGTACCGCGAACCCACCGCTCAGGACCGTGCCGGTGATGATTATCACAGCCAAGGGCTGATGGATCTCAGTTCACATCAGTGGCTGGCGGCCGATCCCAATAGACATTATTATTTCTGTGGCCCGCTGGCATTTATGCAATATGCTGGCCGCCAGTTATTGGCGCAAGGGGTAGCATCCGCGCATATACATTATGAGTGTTTCGGCCCACATAAAGTCATCTAACTATTGAATTTATCATCGAGAGGCTGCTCAGCCTCTCCTCTATTTCTGTTCTAAAAAAACCATCTGGTTATTACGTTTAAATTTGGTAGAACGTGATATAGATCTCATATATCCTACCTTAATATTGCCACGATGAGACATTCGGATGAATGTCTAGCTATCCATACAACTAAAATTAATAGTGTGGCTACAATTATCCCCTTACTATTTATTACCCGGTAATAGAATTTATTGCTGAGTGAAATAAGGCTGAATTGACCTACCATGAGTAAGAAATTCATAAAAAAAGAAGGGTTGGCATTGGTATCCATGGCGCGCTATTTAATTGGTGAGCGCCCCGGTAATCGACTTAAAACCATCGATGAATTATCAGAAGATTTCGGTATCTCAGTCGGTGTAGTTCAGCACGCATTAAAAGTACTGGAAGCTGATGGGGCTATCATCGTTGAGCGTCGAGGCCGTAATGGTACCTTGCTTATTGACCTGAATATGCCGCAGTTACTGCAACAGGCTGATTTAGGTAATATGGTATGCGCCATGCCACTGCCCTATACCAAGCTTTATGAAGGCCTGGCCAGCGGCTTAAGAGAACAATTCACCCTACTTCCGCTCTATTTTGCCCATATGCGTGGGGCCGAAGTGCGTATCGAATGCCTGATAGATGGTGTCTACGATATGGCCGTCGTGTCGCATCTGGCAGCGAAAAGTTATCTGAACGAAGGGAAAGTGTCACTGGCATTAAATCTGGGTAATGGCTCTTACGTGGATGGCCACCAGCTTATTTGCCGCCCTGGTGAGCAGCACAAAATCCAGCGGGTAGGATTGGACCCGCGCTCACCTGACCAATGTTTGCTGACTGACATTAAATTTGCTGGCCAACCCATTGAGCGGGTTGAATTACCTTATAGTGACTGTATCGCACATATTAACCGTGGTGATATTGATGCTGCTATCTGGAATCTGGCCGAAGATATTCCTCATGAACACTTGCAGGCGATCAAATTACAAGGTGATGAGCGATATATTCAGGCTTCGCAGGCGGTTATCCTCATCCGGCCAGATAACCATCCGATCAAATTATTACTGGAAAAAGGCATCAATGAGACATTGTTGCTTAACCATCAGCGGGCAGTACAGAATGGCGAGATAGAGCCTCGCTATTAATATTATTTGCCTGGCTGCAAACTGAGCCATTTTCAGGAGGCCAACTCTTTGGAAATTTGTATTGATGCGCGTCTTAATATTCTGTGTCAATCAGGGGTTATCGATACCGATATTGGTCAGGGTTTAGACCAAGTTATCAACCGTTTAGAGAATTTTTGGCAGCTACCGGTTAGGGGTGAGCAGGGCATGATGGCCATTACCCATATGGCGAATGCATTAATGCGCACCCGCCGGGGCGAAGAGATCCATGCCCTGGATCCGGCGATATTAGCGGAAATTACCCAAAGTGAAGAAATTCACTATATCCGTGAGATCAATCAGGATTTATTGGCCTATTTTTCACTAAAACCGACAGAAAACGAAATAGGATATTTACTCGCGAACCTTTACGGTCTATACCTTTCTAGTGACGTCCCTCCGCTGCGCTGAAATGGGCTTCGCGGGAGTATCGTTAAATAAACAACATCAG
>NZ_JAZGQE010000065.1:0-23625 GCF_048593885.1 Yersinia sp. 1252 StPb PI
GTGGTATTTGACTGTCAGTGGTTGCCGTTAGAGAAAAGATATTATATCTGTGAGGCCCGTTTTGTGATGCCGGAAATAGGCTCACTGGTTGAAGTGATTTTTACAGTAGAAAAATTACCGCAATGGAGAGCCATTGTCAGTAGTACTCAGCAGTTTCTTTTATCGCATATTAAACGTTAAGGAAGAATATTATGTTCCCTAAGATAAATATAAGCAGGTTGTTATGTGATAAAACGCGGGTGAGATATTTTGTCATATTATTTCTAATGGCTTTTCTGCTAATGTCACCACTCGGTTTTGCCGAAAGCCGCCCCGGTTTTGTTTGTGGTAAATTTAATGGTCATGTAATGGAAGTGCCGGATAGCTATATTATTTACTGGGCGGAATATGAAGGGGCCAGTGCCTGGGATCCGGACTTTATTAATAATAAAAAAGGTTGTGATGCCAATTTTGTGGTGCTGCCAATGATCGCCAGTTGGCCGGATATGCAGCCGGGGGATCAGGAGCTGTGGTATAAACAGGGGTTGGAGTATGAGGGATTAGCAATAACTGTCAGACCATTTAGACGAACCGATATCGACATCACCTATAAGCGTGACTTTTTTCTAAGAAAACAAAATGATAGAACCTTTGATCCAGTTATTTATATCGATAAATTAGGGCTATTTTTCGTTAAAGCCACCAGAAAATTATTCCGGGCAGAACCACAGGATAGGAATAGCCCTTATTGGTTTGATGAGGATGTTAATGGTTATTACTGGGCAGAAATTAACGGGCGGGTGCCGGTGGTATTTGACTGTCAGTGGTTGCCGTTAGAGAAAAGATATTATATCTGTGAGACCCGTTTTGTGATGCCGGAAATTGGTTCGCTGGTTGAAGTGACTTTTACAGTAGAAAAATTACCACAGTGGCAAGCCATTGTTAGCAATACCCAACAATTTCTTTTATCGCATATTAAACGTTAAGGAAGAACATTATGTTACAGCAAAATAGCAATGCAGGAAAATTACAACTTAATGCCGCCGATCTGGCTTGTGCCCGGCAATTATTAGAAGCCCATAAGGCGAGTAAAGACCCCGGCCCGATGTATGATTTTTTAGCCAGCAAAGGCGATCGCTATGCCATCTTGGCTAATAGTGTGGTCAAAGAGAATTCTATCGCCGGGCGAATAGCTATTAACTATATGAGAGATGTTGGTGTCAGCCATAATAAGCCCCTCACTGAAACGGATATTAAGCATATTCGTTATGATATGGCGCGCGGCTATTTTGATACCCAACAAAATAGGCTGGACGAAAGCCTGACAGGCATTATCTATGGTGATATCGACCATAAGCAAGCTGCACAGTTTCACAATAGTGTTTTTAAGAAGCATGGATTACCCGCAGAGGCCTGGACGTTATATCCGGTTTATAAAGTGTTGCCGAAAAACCAGCACGGAGGACACTGGCAGAGTACTTTAAATTCGGCGGGCAATTCAGCCGATGAAATATTGCTCTCTTTTAATACAGTAAAAATTATGGTTGACGCATTATCAACCTCACCAGCTTCAGACCAACCGATGATACATAACTGGCTGAATATAGTTATGGATGCCGACAATCTTGGTGCCGCAGCCGGTGCTATAGGCAACCAGCTCTTTAGCACCGACGACACCCCGCCCGTTCTCATCGGCGAGTGCCCTATCGACATCACCATCAATCCAACCCCACAAGCGGTTCAGCGCATTGCCGATGAAGATCAGGCGCGGCGTGATGTCACCAACGGCTATCTGGTGAATAAGCCCACTCACAGTTTCTCCTTTACTGACGGTAGCTTGGATAACACCGATTTTGCCTCGGTGCAGATGGGCGCTATGGCATCGGGCGGAGTTCGCCCGGGTGAAGTTCAGCTTGATCCCAATATCCAGCCCAGCCGCTATTTATCTGATTACTATCTGGAACGACCCAGTTATATGCTGCCGGAAACCGGGCTGTTTGATGCCGCCACCCTCAATGGTTTATCAGCACAAACCACGGTTAACACTTATGTTGACCCGCTGCTGCTGGATTTAAGTGGCAAGGGGGTCTCCATGACCGGCATTGAAGATGGGGTGCTGTTTGATACCGATAACAGCGGCACGCTGAAACGCACCGGCTGGGCAGGGCCGGATACCGGTATGCTGGTTATCGATAATGGCAGCGGGAAAATAGATAATATCAGCCAGATGTATTCGGAATATTACGGTGGCACGGCCGGTGTGAAGGGGCAGCCGGGGGAAAAACGCTATCAGGACGGTTTTGCTGCACTGGCCAGTGAAGATGACGATAGCAGTGGTGTCATTGACCGGCGTGATCCAATCTGGCACAAATTGCGTATTTGGCAGGATAGCTCCCATAACGGCAGGGTCGATCCCGGTGAGTTGAAAGCGCTGGATGACTGGGGGATTACGCAAATCAAAGTTAATGCTAACGCGGTTGAGGATAATCGTCAGGGCAATAGGGTGCTGGCGCGTAGCAAGTTTACTATCGAGGGACAGCTACGGGAAGTGCTGGCGGTGAATTTTGTCAGTTCCCCCGTCAGTAACACCGTCACTAAGCGTGGTAAGGAGGGGGCAATTATTCGTTCTGTCACCGCTGAAACGACCACCACCGCTTATGTGCATCTTGCTGATAAAGGCGCCGCGTTATCGGCCAATATTCTGAAAACAAATAATATCTATGGCGGCAGCAGGGATGACATCTTAACCGCCAGCCCTAAAGGGAGCTGGTTAGCCGGGCGTGGTGGCAGTAATACCTATATTGGTAAGAGCGGCAACGATGTATTTGTTATCAGCGCCAGTGATGATCCAACTCGAATTCGTGGCAATGGCGGGCGCGATACGGTGTTGATTGTCGGCGATAAAGGGGTGGCGCTGAATATGGCGCGCAGTGGTATCACTATTGCGCAGGGCGGCGATGGTGACGACATTATTGTCAGTGGCGGCAATAACAGTGTGTTTATTAAAGGTGGTAACGGCAATGCCACACTGGTCGGCGGTGGCGGTAATGACGTACTGGCCGGTGGCAGTGGCAAGAACCGTATTGTCGGCGGTAGCGGTAAAGCGGTTATTTATGCCGGATCACAGGGCGATACCATCTATGCCGCTGAGCAGGGCAGTATTATCCACGCTGGCGGTGGGGCAGATCGCATTTATGGCAATAAGGGCCATGATGTGATTGAAGCCGGTCAGGGCAATGCGCTCATTGATGGTGGCGGTGGTATCAATCTGGTCACCCTGCATGGCAGCTATGCGGATTACGCCATTACCCGCACTGACAGTGGCTACCAGATAAGGGATAGCGTGGCTGGTCGTGATGGCACCCTGACACTGAAAAATATTCAAAAACTGAATTTTGCTGATATCTCTGCTGTGGCGTTGGATTCGAATAATGTGATCCCGGTGGATGATCAGTTACGAATCACTAAATTTGGCAAACCAATTAATCGTAACTGGCCGCAATACATTCCTTCTGCTGATTTGTTGGGGAATGATATGCGTTTTAATGCTGGCGCACCCTTACAAATTGCTGCGCTAAGTGATGCCATCGGTTGTCGGGTTTGGCTCGTTCCGAATGGAGACGTGAAGTTTATACCTGACAACAAATACAGCGGCGTGATGAGTTTTAAATATCAAGTAAAGAGTGCCACCGGCGATCCGGCGATTTCTGTGGTTGATTTATCCAGCGGAGAATCCGCGCTGATGCAGGCAACGGTAACGCTATTAACGCCGGATATCCCTCAAGATCCCTTGGTCGCCAAACAAACTTATTTGAATAAAATCAATGTGATACCTGTCTGGTCTGATTATACCGGTAAAGGTGTGCGCATTGGTCAGTTTGAACCGGGCGGGCAGTTCGCCACCGGCCCAGAGATTTTCGATATTCAGCATCCTGATTTAAGCGCCAATGTTGATTCCGCCTGGCTGGAAACACAAAAGAGCACCGGAACACTGCCTGCCGATGTTTCCAACCATGCCACGATGGTGGCCGGTGTGATGGTGGCGGCAAGAAATAATCTCGGTGGGGTAGGAGTGGCCTATGATGCCACTTTAGGTGGGCACTATCTTAGCAACGAGGGGGCGGATTTTACCACCCTGGGTAAGATGTCCAGTTATGATGTGGTTAATCACAGTTGGGGCTTCGCCCATGATTTTGCTCTGAGTAACTTACCGGGCAACAGTGTTAATTTACCGAATATCCTAAACATGACACTGCAATATGCAGCGGAAAATGGCCGTGGCGGATTAGGCACCATTATTGTTAGTGCGGGAGGTAATCAGCGTGAACAGGGGGGCAGCGCGCAAGGTTCACTCATCAATAACAGCCGCTTTGGTATTCAGGTCGGGGCGGTCAATGCGCTGGCTGATCTTTCCACCCTTCAGCCGCGGTCAGTGCCTTTCTCTAACCCTGGCGCCAGTTTGCTCGTGTCGGCTCCGGGGAGTCAGGTTATTTCCAGCAGCAACCAGCTTGAAACCGAGCGTGGTGCCGTGTTTGGTGCCAGATACAGCACTGAACAAGGAACCAGTTTTGCCGCCCCCATTGTTTCAGGGATTGCCGCATTGATGTTGCAAGCCAATCGCAATCTGGGTTACCGCGATGTGCAACAGATCCTCGCCTTGTCGGCTCGTCGGGTGGATGATTCAGGCACCCAATGGCGCAGCAATAATGCCAAAAATTGGAATGGTGGCGGTATGCATGTGAGCCATGATTACGGTTTTGGTGCAGTGGATGCGCGGGCGGCAGTGCGTTTGGCTGAAACATGGATCCCCCAACAGACCGGTGCTAATCAACAGGTATTGGAGAACAGCTATGATTACCCGGCAGGGGGCAGGCTATCTGCTGGGGAAGCAAACGATTCATATCTCACTTTGGCCGATGGTCTCAATGTTGAGCAGGTCGAAGTTGATTTTAGCGCTAATGTAGGTCGCTTGGGGGATTTGACCGTTAGATTAGTCTCGCCGGGTGGCAGTGAAAGTATTTTGGTTGATGGTGTTGGCAGAAAAAAAAGCGCAGATAGCCCCCATGCTACGGATACCGGTAGTACTCTTGCAGGCGATTTTAACTATACCTTTATGTCTACACATCATCGGGGTGAGAACTCGGGTGGGATATGGCGATTAGCGGTTAAAGATGCCAATAATGGTTTACCCATCAGGTTGAATAGTTGGTCATTACGGCTGTTTGGTAACAATCTGAGTGCAGATGATACCTACTTTTATACCGACGAGTTTGCCGACCAGGCTGCGCGGCAACCCGCCCGCATGCTGCTTGATGATGCCGTTAATGGGACGGTTGGTGGGCGTAATACGCTGAATATGGCGGCGATATCAGGCGATATTAAGGCTAACTTAGCCGGTGGGAATGTGGCACTCGGCGGGGCCAATTTGATCATTCGCTCACCGGAGACTATCCATAATTTGATCAGTGGTGATGGTGACGATCATCTCACTGCGGCTGGGGGCAATAGCTTGCTTGACGGGGGGCGCGGCAGAAATGTGCTGACCGGGGGGGCAGGTAAAGATGCTTTTGTGGTTCGTCAGCGCGCCAATGGCCGGGATGAGATAATCAATTTTGATGCCAACAAAGGAGAAGCTATCCACCTGGTGGGCTTTTCTGGTTTAAAATTTAGTGAGTTAGAGTTGATGCAATTGCGGACCGACACCAGAATCTCACTGCCAGATAAGCAAAGTATTATTATCAAAAATCGACAAGTTAATACGTTCGGGCCACAAAATTTTGTCTTTCAGAATACCTTTAGCGCCCCTGTCGGCTATGTAAACAGCACGGTATTGATAAATGACTCAGCGCCAGCAGAACCCGAGCAAATGGGGATTATGCTCAACGGAGGGGCCAGTGGCATCAGTTTAACTGTTGGGGAAAATGGTAAAATGATTGCCTCACTCGCGGGAACGGTCTATCAGCGTAAGGATGCAGAGCCTGGTGTGTTTGTGGTGTTACAGCAAGAGGGTACATCGGGCTTTGGTAATGCTGTTCGGGGGTTCCGACATGGTATTGATAAAATTGATTTGAGTGCCGTGGGGATTCGGAGTTTTAGTCAATTAACGGTGACGAAAAGAAACGCGGTGATTATTAATGGGCTTGCACTTATCCAGGGAGTAAATGTTGACTCTTCAGCACTCAACGCTGAAGGGGAGAGTATCAACCTGATGTATTTGGATGGGTTGGATGTTGAACAACTCGATGCGAACGATTTTATTTTTTCAGCCACTGATGCCATGCAAGCGGATGCCCCCGTTATTGATAACGATGTGGCACAACTGATAACTATAATGCCTGATTTTGTTGATTCTAACCCTGAATTTGCTGGCGTTTATCCACAGCCTAAACTGCCTCAGTTCCTTGCTCATACCCTGACTGCAAGCAGCTATGTGTCATGAGCACGCGATTGGCTACCGCACTTAGATACCCACTCAGTTGAATGGGTATTTTTAATGTGGGTTTTTAATAATTTTGCTTATGGTTTATTTTACCTGCGCGTTTCTTACATCTTTGCCTGCTTCCCAAATGCGGTATTTCACATCAACTCCTTTTGGTACATAAACCACGATCGGTAGGCGACTATTATAGCGCTGCATAGCGGCGTCCCCCAGATTGGCGGCGACAAATTGTGGATGGCGGCTGTTATCAGGGCATGCCATCATCGTCGAAGCGGGTGGTGAGATCTTATCCATTACCAGATAGTCAAAGCCCCAGCCAGATAAGGTTCTGGTTTCCAGCGTGCCGCCGAGCATATGGCGGTTGCAATCAACTTCCAGCGTCTTGCCAATCAGTAACTCTACTTTAAAACGGGTTTCATCTTGCTGTGGTTCAAGGAAAATCACCTGACGGCTCATGCCTTTTTCAGGCTGCGGGTATGGTGCAATTTTATCTAACGGCTGCTGAGGATCGAGTGGCTGGGGTGTCGCCGCCATGGTACTGGCCGATACTGCCATTAGCAGACTGGTTATTGCGATTGGAAGTTTTTTCATGTTTGTCCCTATGATTTATCAGGTAATACCGGCTGCAAAATACCACACAACAAGATGGTAGATTACAGGTGAAATCTGACGTGTTCCCGATGAGGAATAAGCTAAGCTTATGTTTTGGCGGCGTAACAGGCAAGTAATGTGGTGACGAATTGGGCGATAAAATATCTTATGCGGTATATAACCAAGGCCCATCCAGACCTTGGCATCAAAGCTCTATTTCAATATCACCCACCGCCTGGCAGCAACAGGGCAGAATTTCACCGCTCTGAATAAACGCCAGTGGTTGCTGATGATAGCTAACTTCGCCTTTTAGTAACCGCAGGCGGCAAGAGCCGCAATAGCCAGAGCGGCATTGGTATTCGATCTGTACCTGATGGTGCTCGAGGGTTTCCAGCAGATTGCGGCTATCAGCAGGGCGATTAAGTTGAACACCACTGGTGCTCAACGTCACAGTATCCCCGTCATCTTTCAAGCTGCAGGGGTGTTGGCTGCCATCACTTACCCAATTCATTGAGTTATCTCAACTCCTTGGGTTCATTCTGTTGCCGCCTACCTGCAACTCGAAAGCTATTAGGGATGGATTTCATGGATTACAGCTCGAAATCACTCAGGTCGTCAGCACTGACTTCTGAATCAATTTGACCGACCAGATAAGAGCTGACTTCAACTTCTTGCGGTGCCACCTGTACGTTATCGGAGACTAACCAGGAGTTGATCCATGGAATCGGGTTGGTTCGAGTAGCAAACGGCACACCCAGACCTACCGCCTGCATGCGGATATTGGTGATGTATTCCACGTACTGGCACAGAATCTCTTTGTTCAGACCAATCATTGAACCGTCACGGAACAGGTATTCAGCCCACTCTTTCTCTTGTTGCGCAGCCAGAACGAACAGGTCATAACACTGTTGTTGACACTCTTCGGCAATTTCGGCCATCTCCGGGTCATCTTCGCCAGAACGCATCAAATTAAGAATATGCTGGGTACCGGTTAAATGCAGGGCTTCATCGCGGGCAATCATTTTGATGATTTTGGCATTGCCTTCCATCAATTCGCGCTCCGCAAAAGCAAAGGAGCAGGCGAAACTGACATAAAAACGGATGGCTTCCAGCGCATTGACGCTCATCAGACACAGATAAAGCTGTTTTTTCAGCTCATGCAAATTGACGACGACAGTTTTACCATTAACTTGATGGGTGCCTTCCCCCAGCAGGTGGTAGTAGCTGGTCATTTCGATCAAATCATCATAATAGGCTGAGATATCTTTTGCGCGTTTGAGGATCTCTTCGTTGGTCACGATATCATCGAAAACTATCGACGGATCATTCACGATATTACGGATGATATGGGTGTACGAGCGTGAGTGGATGGTTTCTGAGAATGACCAGGTTTCCACCCAGGTTTCCAGTTCTGGAATTGAGATAAGCGGCAGTAAGGCAACGTTAGGGCTGCGGCCCTGAATTGAGTCCAGCAAGGTCTGGTATTTCAGGTTGCTGATAAAAATGTGTTTTTCATGATCTGGCAGTGCGTTGTAATCGATACGATCACGGGAGACATCTATCTCTTCTGGACGCCAGAAAAATGACAATTGCTTCTCAATCAGTTTTTCGAAAATAGCGTGTTTTTGCTGGTCGAAACGCGCCACGTTAACGGATTGACCAAAGAACATCGGTTCGAGCAACTGGTTATTTTTATTTTGCGAAAAAGTGGTATAGGCCATGATTTCCTCAGGGGACAACAATGCAAGGGCAAATGAAGAATGGCCCGGCGATAACCGTATTTGCGATTATCGCGTAGGGCCAGAACTATAAATCAGATCTTACATGCGCCGCCTTCACAGTCATCATCACCCGGCTGACTTTGAATATCTTCCTGCACATCATCAGCACCGTCGCGGGTGTTTTGATAGTAAAGGGTCTTCACACCAAATTTGTAGGTGGTCAGCAAATCTTTCAGCAACTGCTTCATCGGCACTTTGCCAGATGGGAAGCGGGTTGGGTCATAATTGGTGTTAGCTGAAATCGCCTGATCGACGAATTTCTGCATTAAGCCGACCAGTTGCAGGTAACCATCATTATTTGGCATATCCCACAGCAGTTCGTAAGCATCTTTCAAACGCTCATATTCAGGCACAACCTGGCGTAAAATGCCATCTTTCGAGGCTTTGATACTGACGTAACCACGCGGTGGCTCGATACCATTAGTGGCATTCGAGATCTGCGAAGACGTTTCAGATGGCATCAGCGCAGACAGTGTGGAGTTACGCAGGCCGTGAGTCTTAATATCGTTACGCAGCGTTTCCCAATCGTAGTGCAGTGGCTCGTTGCTGATGGCATCCAAATCTTTCTTATAGGTATCGATCGGCAGAATGCCCTGCGAATAGGTGGTTTCATTGAACCACTGGCAGGCACCTTGCTCACGAGCCAACGCGTTAGAGGCTTTCAGCAAGTAGTACTGAATCGCTTCGAAGGTGCGGTGAGTCAGGTTATTAGCGCTGCCATCGGAATAACGCACGCCATTCTTCGCTAAGTAATAAGCAAAGTTAATCACCCCAATACCTAAGGTGCGACGGCCCATCGCGCCACGCTGTGCGGCGGCAATAGGGTAATCCTGGTAATCGAGCAAGGCATCCAGCGCACGTACAGCCAGTACCGCCAACTCTTCTAAATCGTCAAGGCTATCAATGGCACCTAAGTTGAAGGCAGACAGGGTGCAGAGCGCAATTTCGCCATTCTCGTCATTGATGTCATTGAGTGGTTTGGTTGGTAATGCAATTTCCAGACACAGGTTTGACTGCCGCACGGGGGCAATTTTCGGGTCAAACGGGCTGTGGGTGTTGCAGTGGTCAACGTTCTGAATATAGATACGGCCAGTCGAAGCACGTTCTTGCATCATCAGAGAGAATAACTCAACCGCTTTTACCCGTTGCTTACGGATGCTGCTGTCTTGTTCGTATTGGGTATAAAGGCGTTCAAACTCATCCTGATCAGCGAAGAACGCGTCATATAGCCCCGGTACATCCGATGGGCTAAACAGGGTGATATCTTCACCTTTTAGCAGGCGTTGATACATCAGTTTGTTGATTTGGACGCCGTAATCCATATGGCGCACGCGGTTGCCTTCAACACCACGGTTGTTCTTCAACACCAGTAGGCTTTCAACTTCCAGATGCCACATCGGGTAGAATAACGTGGCAGCACCTCCACGCACGCCACCCTGCGAACAGGATTTCACCGCAGTCTGGAAGTGTTTATAGAACGGGATACAACCGGTATGGAAAGCTTCACCACCACGGATTGGGCTACCTAACGCACGGATACGACCCGCATTGATACCGATACCGGCACGCTGTGACACATATTTAACAATGGCACTGGAGGTGGCATTGATAGAATCCAGGCTGTCACCACACTCGATTAACACACAAGAGCTGAACTGACGAGTTGGGGTACGCACCCCTGACATAATCGGTGTCGGCAGCGAAATCTTAAAGGTTGAAACCGCATCATAGAAGCGTTTCACGTAATCGAGACGAGTTTCGCGCGGGTAGTTAGAGAACAGGCAGGCGGAAACCAGAATGTACAGGAATTGGGCACTTTCATAGATCTCACCGCTGACGCGGTTCTGCACCAGATATTTACCCTCCAACTGCTTAACCGCAGCGTAGGAGAAGTTCATATCGCGCCAATGGTCGATGAAAGTGTCCATCTGTTCGAATTCTTCTGCGGTATAATCTTCCAGCAGATGCTTGTCGTATTTACCCATTTCCACCATTTTCGCGACATGATCGACGAGTTTTGGCGGTTCAAACTGGCCATAAGCTTTTTTGCGCAGATGGAAAATAGCCAGACGCGCAGCCAGATACTGATAGTCAGGCGCATCGCGCGAGATAAGATCGGCCGCTGCTTTGATGATAGTTTCATGGATATCGGCAGTCTTAATGCCATCATAAAACTGAATGTGTGAACGCAATTCTACTTGAGAGACCGAGACGTTATGTAAACCTTCTGCGGCCCAGTCGATGACCCGGTGGATTTTATCCAGATTGATGCGTTCTTTGCTGCCATCGCGTTTAGTAACAAGTAGGCTTTGGTTCATGTGTTCTTGACCTTTTATCCCCGTTCTTCATGTACAAACAGCACAAATTTACACTCTCGATGATTACGAAAATCATTGAGGCTGTAGTGTATTGTTTAGTATGTAAACACTATATGTAGGGGGTGGGTAGTGGATAGATAACAAGATAGTGAGTATTGCGGCTTTTGGCAAGTGAACAAGATCGCTTAATTGTGTGGATAACTTGGGGGTGAATTGTTACGAAACGCTCTCAGACTGCGCCATCACTGGATCTTACCTACTGTCGCTTTGGGGGATAAGATTTTACTGAAAACCTTAAAAAGTGGATCGTTTGCCGGTTTATTAAACATTAGGAAAATCCCCTTCATCTTTCGCGCCGTAGCGGTGTTGGCTATCCTCACTCACCCCAGTCACTTAGTGGACTAAGCTCCTGGGAATTAATGAGCCTCATCCTTGAGGCTCACCCTACGGACTAGCATAAATGCTGTTCAAATCGGTTCCCGACCAATTTGTTGTTCAGTTGCCGCCTTGCTACAACGCGAAATCTATTGGGTATTGTTTGATTTTTACACTACCCACGCGATGAATTTATTCGCTATCTCGTTGAGTATGCACCATATAATTCACATCAACATTACCGCCAAGCTTAAAACGATCTGTTATCGGATTGTAATGTAGCCCAATAATGTGGCGCTCACGCAACAGGGTTTGATCAACCCAACCGATAAGTTCTGATGGGCGAATAAATTTTTTCGAATCATGGGTGCCTTTCGGAACCATTTTCAATATATATTCTGCACCGACCACGGCCATCAGCCAGGATTTGGTATTGCGGTTAATAGTTGAGAAGAATACGTGGCCACCGGGTTTGACCAATTGAGCGCAGGCGCGGATAACCGAGGCGGGATCTGGCACGTGTTCGAGCATCTCCATGCAGGTCACCACATCGTAGTGTTGTGGGTGCGCTTGCGCGTGGCTTTCAACTGTTTCTTGCACATAATCCAGTTTGGTACCGGTTTCCAGCGCATGTAGGCGAGCCACTTGCAACGGCTCATAGCCCATGTCCAGACCGGTGACGTGTGCCCCTTCCCGAGCCATGCTTTCGGCCAAAATTCCACCACCGCAACCGACATCCAGCACTTTCTTATCAAAAATACCGCCAGAGCGCTGTAAAATGTAATCAAGACGCAGCGGGTTAATGCGATGAAGAGGTTTGAATTCACCTTCTAAATCCCACCAGCGAGAGGCAACTGCCTCAAATTTAGCGATTTCTTGCTCGTCGACATTCTGATGGCTAGCTGTGTTATCTACACGCATGGAGAGTTCTCACTGTTCTGTTTCTTTACGCAGATTATACATGTTCCCTTTCAATTGACGCAGAATAATACCGTTAAGTTAGGCGGATAAGCCCGACATAAAGTCGTTTCGACAAACATCACGTAGTTTCGCCAAAATCTGGGTTTTGTGATATAGTTTCGTACCTTTAAATCCGGTAATTAGTAGAGGGATAGCGGCTCAATGAGCGACCTTGCCAGAGAAATAACACCGGTCAACATCGAGGAAGAGCTGAAAAGCTCCTATCTGGATTATGCGATGTCCGTTATTGTCGGACGTGCTTTACCAGATGTCCGGGATGGACTGAAACCGGTGCACCGTCGCGTACTGTATGCGATGAATGTACTGGGTAATGACTGGAATAAACCATACAAAAAATCGGCCCGTGTAGTCGGGGACGTTATCGGTAAATATCACCCGCATGGTGACAGCGCGGTCTACGACACAATAGTGCGTATGGCCCAGCCGTTCTCACTGCGCTATATGCTGGTGGATGGGCAGGGCAACTTCGGTTCCGTCGATGGCGATTCTGCTGCGGCGATGCGTTATACCGAAATCCGTATGTCTAAAATTGCTCACGAATTGTTAGCGGATTTAGAAAAAGATACCGTTGACTTCGTGCCTAACTATGATGGTACGGAACAGATCCCCGCAGTCATGCCAACCCGAATCCCTAACCTGTTGGTTAACGGTTCGTCAGGTATTGCCGTAGGGATGGCAACCAATATTCCGCCACATAACCTGTCTGAGGTTATTGATGGCTGTCTGGCCCTGATCGAAGATGAAAACATCACCATTGAAGGGTTGATGGAGTTCATTCCGGGTCCAGACTTCCCAACAGCCGCCATTATTAATGGTCGCCGTGGTATTGAAGAGGCTTATCGTACTGGCCGTGGCAAGGTCTATATCCGTGCCCGTGCTGAAGTTGAAGCTGACGCGAAAACCGGCCGTGAAACCATTATTGTTCACGAGATCCCGTATCAGGTGAACAAAGCGCGGTTGATTGAGAAAATCGCTGAGCTGGTCAAAGAGAAACGCGTAGAAGGCATCAGCGCGTTACGTGATGAGTCTGATAAAGACGGCATGCGTATCGTGATTGAGATTAAACGTGACGCCGTCGGGGAAGTGGTTCTAAATAACCTCTATTCACTGACGCAACTTCAGGTGACTTTCGGTATCAATATGGTGGCTCTGTCCCAAGGGCAGCCTAAATTGCTTAACCTGAAAGACATTCTGGTTGCATTTGTGCGCCACCGCCGTGAAGTGGTGACGCGTCGTACCATTTTTGAACTGCGTAAAGCACGTGACCGCGCGCACATCCTTGAAGCATTGGCAATTGCACTGGCTAATATCGATCCGATTATCGAATTGATCCGCCGTGCTGCCACTCCTGCTGAAGCAAAAGCGGGCTTGATTGCCAATTCATGGGAATTAGGCAACGTGGCATCAATGTTGGAACGTGCCGGTGATGACGCTGCCCGCCCTGAGTGGCTGGAAGCTGAATACGGTATCCGTGACGGCAGATATTTCCTCACCGAGCAACAAGCTCAGGCAATCTTGGATCTGCGTTTGCAGAAACTGACGGGCCTGGAGCATGAAAAACTGCTGGATGAGTATAAAGAGCTGTTGACCTTAATTGGTGAGTTGATCTTTATTCTGGAAAACCCGGATCGCCTGATGGAGGTTATCCGCGAAGAATTGGTTGCTATCAAAGAGCAATATAACGACGCACGTCGTACTGAGATAACGGCTAATACTTCCGACATCAACATCGAAGATCTGATTAATCAGGAAGATGTGGTTGTGACGCTGTCCCATCAGGGCTACGTCAAATATCAACCGCTGACGGATTACGAAGCTCAGCGCCGTGGTGGTAAAGGTAAGTCGGCTGCCCGCATCAAAGAAGAAGACTTCATTGATCGTCTGTTGGTTGCCAATACCCATGATACTATTTTGTGCTTCTCCAGCCGTGGCCGTCTCTATTGGATGAAGGTCTATCAGTTGCCGGAAGCCAGCCGTGGTGCACGTGGTCGTCCGATCGTCAACTTATTGCCGCTTGAGCCAAATGAGCGTATTACCGCCATTCTGCCAGTGCGGGAATATGAAGAAGGCCGTCACATCTTTATGGCGACCGCCAGCGGCACCGTGAAGAAAACCGCTTTGACCGAGTTCAGTCGTCCACGCAGCGCCGGTATTATTGCCGTCAATCTGAATGAAGGCGATGAGCTGATTGGTGTGGATCTGACCGATGGCAGCAATGAAGTCATGCTGTTCTCTGCATTGGGTAAAGTGGTTCGCTTCCCTGAGTCACAGGTCCGTTCGATGGGCCGTACTGCGACCGGTGTACGTGGTATCAACCTCAATGGTGATGATCGGGTTATTTCTCTGATTATCCCACGTGGTGATGGCGAAATCTTGACTGTGACTGAAAACGGTTATGGTAAGCGTACCGCAGTGGAAGAGTACCCAACCAAGTCCCGTGCGACTCAGGGTGTTATCTCCATTAAAGTCAGTGAGCGTAATGGTAAGGTTGTGGGGGCTGTCCAGGTGGCTCCGACTGACCAGATCATGATGATCACCGATGCGGGTACTCTGGTACGTACTCGCGTATCTGAGGTGAGTGTCGTGGGGCGTAATACCCAAGGTGTGACGCTGATCCGTACCGCAGAAGATGAGCATGTCGTTGGTCTGCAACGTGTTGCTGAGCCAGAAGAGGATGATGAAATCCTTGATGGCGAATCATTAGAAGGTGAAGAGGGCGGCGAAGACGATGCTGCACTGAATACACCAGAAGATGAAGATGCTGCTGATGAAGCAGAAGAAGGCGATGCTGAAGATGAGGACGACAACGTATAATGCGTTGTTGAAAACAAGAGCCAGCTTACGAGCTGGCTTTTTTATGGGCTATTGGTAGTGTATTCTGTTGCTCATGCAGCCTGTCTGGCCCTACTTTCCACCCTGGAATCAGATTGAAATATCTCTCTTCATTTCGCACGACACTGAAAATATCCCGTTACTTGTTTCGGGTATTGGCCATTATGTTATGGTCACTTGGTGCACTGTTGACCACTTTTTATATCCTGAACATCCTCAACGAGAAAAAATCTGACATCCGTCAGGAATATAATACTAACTTTGAGCAGGCTCAGAGCTACATCAGGCACTCTGCCGATATCATCCGCGATATCAAATATATGGCGGAAAACAGATTAAATCAGGATTCGGCGAGCAGTGATATCGCTGCTGGCGCTTTTATCAAAAACAAAACGACACCACAATATCATCCGCTTAATACCGGTGCGGATTGTGCTGCACTTAATTCGTCGCGCCACTCTTCATTAAGTTCTCTTAGTAACCTGATTCTGTACTGGAAAGAGAACTTTGCCGCAGCTTATGACCTTAACCGGATATTCTTTATTGGCAGCGACACGCTGTGCATGGTGGATTTCGATATTCGCAATACCCCGATGGAGCAGGAGAGTCTGCTTAAGTCATTGAATGAAAATATTTTAAAATATCGAGATGCAAAAAATCAGGATAAAGACAGCACGTTGTATTGGATAGTACCGGGTGTGCGGCCTGAAATTGGTACCTTATATGTCCTGACCCCCCTCTATGTGGGTAACAAGTTAGAGGCAATGGTGGGTACTGAGCAAACTATCCGCCTGGAGGATTTTATCTCTTCCGGGACATTGCCTGTCGGCGTGACATTACTTGATCAGGATAATGAGCCGGTATTACGGTTAGCAACAGGGGAACGGTATGCTTCGATGTTAGACGATTACCCTGATTCTCCGTCTTATTTTGGCTACGTTGATGACTACAACTCGCTTATTCTAAAAAAGAATTTACTGCCATCAACCCTCAGTATCGCTTATTCCTTGCCGGTTAGAACGATAATAGATACGTTCAAGTTATTAATTTTTAATGCATTTCTTCTGAACGCGCTTTCTGGTGTCGTGATCTTTACTCTGGCGTGGCTATTTGAGCGAAAAATGTTCCATCCAGCAGAAGATAACGCCTTGAGGCTGGAGGAACATGAACAGTTCAACCGCAAAATTGTCGCTTCGGCTCCAGTGGGCATTTCCATTCTGCGCATTAGTGACGGGACCAATATCCTCAGCAATGAATTGGCACATAACTATATTAATTTGCTGACGAACGAGGATCGCGAACGTATTACACGCATTATTTGTGAGCAGCAGGCGAACTTTGTCGATGTCATGACCAGCAATAACAATAATCTACAAATTAGCTTTGTTCACTCCCGTTATCGTAATGAAGATGTGGCTATCTGTGTGCTGGTTGACGTCAGCTCGCGGGTCAAAATGGAAGAGTCACTGCAAGAGATGGCGGCGGCGGCGGAGCAGGCCAGCCAATCAAAATCGATGTTTTTAGCCACGGTCAGCCATGAGTTGCGCACGCCGCTATATGGGATTATCGGTAACCTCGATTTGTTGCAAACCAAAGAGTTACCTCAGGGTGTTGAGCGGCTGGTGACGGCGATGAATAATTCGTCAGGCTTATTACTCAAAATTATCAGCGACATCCTCGATTTTTCTAAAATAGAATCTGAACAACTGAAAATTGAGCCGAGTGAGTTTTCTACCGTGGAGGTGATAACCCATATTACGGCTAACTATTTACCGCTGGTGGTCAAAAAACGCTTAGGTCTCTACTGCTTTATTGAGCCTGATGTGCCACGACAGATGCTCGGCGATCCTGTCCGTTTGCAACAGGTAATTTCTAACCTGTTGAATAATGCTATAAAATTTACAGATACTGGCTGTATTATCTTGGAAGTACGGGTGCGCGGTGATTATCTGGAATTCCGAGTGCGAGATACCGGCGTGGGGATTAATTCACGTGAGATTAACCAGTTATTTGATCCATTCTTTCAGGTCGGAACTGGGGTGCAGCGCCATTTTCAAGGGACTGGGCTAGGTCTGGCTATCTGTGAGAAGTTGGTCAACCTGATGGATGGCGATGTTGAAGTGGTTTCAGAGCTGGGAATGGGCAGTATTTTTGCTATCCGCATTCCATTATATTTTGCCGAAAATGGCAATCGGGCCAAAAATGCCGTGTTACCGCAAAGCGACCGTTGGCAAGGGAAAACCTTGTGGTTGGATATCCGCAATGCGCGGTTGGAAAGCTATTTACTTGATTTATTGCGTCATTTTGGAGCCACGATCCGGCGTTACAGTAATGAACAGACCTTGCAGGAGCAAGTGCTGATTTGTGATTACTTACCGCAAATAAACGCACCTCTATCGACGTGGATTCAAATCTCCATTGAGCACATTGGTCTGCCACAAGAGACGCGTCCAGGCTATTGGTTACTGAGCACATCGACCCTGCTAGAGATTATCCCGCTATTGGACCAGATATTGCTGGAACAACAATTAGTTGAGTGCGCGCCATTACAGTTGCCAGCACCGAAAGCAAATCAGGATGAGAATGCAGACTTGCAAATTCTGGTTGTGGACGATCATCCCATTAATCGCCGCTTGTTAGCCGATCAGCTCACCACCCTGGGCTACCAAGTGATTACCGCGAATGATGGGTTGGATGCTCTGGCTGTATTGAATGCCAATAATGTCGATATTGTACTGACTGACGTGAACATGCCAAATATGGATGGTTATCGTCTGACTCAGCGCCTGCGGCAGTTAAACCATCATTTCCCGATCATTGGCGTAACCGCCAATGCATTAGCTGAAGGCAAACAACGCTGTATTGAAGCAGGGATGGATAACTGTTTGTCCAAGCCCGTGACACTGGATACATTGCGCCAGATGTTGGTTTACTATAGCGACAAAGTCCGCCGTTCACGTTAAAGCCTTCGTACTTGAAGCCGCAGGGGTGTTAGCTGCACTCATTACTTGGCCCATCCCTGGGCCTCGCCTCTGCGAGGTCGCTGCAAGCAGCGTTCAAATCTGCTCCTGGCAGATTTGTCACCCGAATCACTTACGTGAGTAAGCTCATCGGGATTTATTCGTTTGCTGCCTACCTGCAACTCCAATTACTTTGGCTTATATCTTGGTCTTGAAGCCGCAGGGGTGTTAGCTGTTTAGGTCGTTTGGTTGTTATAACGAGAGTTAATGCATTAATAACATGAATGGAAAAATGGATAAAAATAAGCCCGATGTCACTGAGCAAATTTTGCTGAGCAAGACCGGGCTTGAGAGTATATCGGTAGATAAAGATTATTGTTCTTTATCAACCTGACTAATGGTTACAGATGAAAGATAGTTTAACAGCGCGATATCATTATCTACGCCCAGCTTCAGCATCGCCGATTTCTTCTGGCTACTGATGGTTTTAATGCTGCGATTGAGTTTTCTGGCGATTTCAGTCACTAAGAAACCTTCAGCAAATAACCGTAAAACTTCACTCTCTTTCGGTGATAAACGTTTATCACCGTAACCATTAGCACTGATTTTCTCTAGCAGTTTAGCCACGCTCTCTGGGGTGAATTTCTTCCCTTTTTGTAGTGCGGCCAATGCCTTAGGCAAGTCGGCTGGTGCGCCTTGCTTTAATACTATCCCATCAATATCCAAGTCCAAAACTGAACTAAGAATAGCGGGGTTATTATTCATGGTCAGAACAATTATGGCTAAATCTGGGTAATGCCTTTTTATATATTTTATCAGAGTGATGCCATCACCGTACTTATCCCCAGGCATGGAGAGGTCGGTAATTAGCACATTGGCATCAAGTTTAGACAAACTGTTAATAAGCGCTGTAGAGTCTTCAAACTCCCCGACAACGTTTACCCATTCAATTTGCTCAAGCGACTTTCGGATGCCAAACAACACAATTGGATGGTCATCAGCAATAATTACATTAAGGTTGTTCATGGTTATGGGTTACCTTGCTGCAACAGTCTGGTGACGAAAGAATCAATTTGACTGATGCTATTTTCGATCTTCAACCGATCGCCATCTGCGATATGCTGTTCTAATGTTTCACATAGCTGTTTGCCAAGTATCAGGTTCAACATAGCAAATACGCCTTTCAATCGATGTGCTGTCTGCGAAAGCGATATGAAATCACGTTGCTGAACTTCAGTATACAGTTTCTTCAGATCTACCGGTACTGTCTCAACAAATAAGGAATAATAGTCACTGGACTTTAGTTGTTGCTCGTAGGTATTTATATCATCAGCAGCAATGGATTCAGACTCTTCAGGTGACTCATCTGATAAGATTCGTTGCTCGATTAATAATAATATTGCATCAATGACAGCGCTGCCCAAATTATAATTTACCCGAATATAATTATCCTGCAACTGCTGTAAACCCACCTCGTCGGAGACTAGCAATAAGGTAAAGTTATCATACTGTTGTGGGTTATCCGTTAAGGTTACATCGTAATCCCGCCCTGGCAAACGATCATCCGCGACAATGCAATTGGCACCGAATGAATTCAATAACGTGGTGATGATTGAACGTACTTCTTCTGAAGTTATATCTAATAGCGCTGTAACTCCGTCCAATAATTTTTCTTGCTCCTCCACTTGTTCATTTTGGATAGCCATGGTTACACGGATAGTATAGCGAGTACCTATATCTACTTTACTGCGAATCTCAAGTTGGCCGTTTAATTTCTTACATAATTGGTTACATAAAAAGAATGTTAACCCCGAGCCATGGTTGTATCGGTCAACCAATGTTTGACTGAGGAAAGGATAATTAAGATTACTGATCTCTTCATCAGAAATACCGACACCAGTATCGGTTATCTGGATCATCAGTTGTTCTGGATGCCCGGGTTCGTGGCCAACATTGAGCGTGATTTTCCCATAAGCTGTGGTGATAACAGAATAATGCAGTAGCAGCGACAGTATTTTACGTAAGATTTTTTCATCGCCGATGTAATCCTGATCGATATTGACATGATAGTGATTAAACAGCGTTAAACCTTTCTGATTTATCGCAGGCAGTACCTCTAGCAGTAGCGCATCGATTAATGCTGATAGAGAGAAGGCTCCCTGTTCAGGCTGCCAGTCCTGAGTCTCCAGCCGCGTTAGGAGGGTAATGTTATCTATCAACTCGGCGATAGTGTCAGTTTGCGCGACCAATTTGGCCTTCAGCGCATGCTGTTGCTGTAAGTCGGTGGTGTTCTGGAGCTCATGGGCTATCTGATTGAGGTTGTTGATAGGTTGATTCAGCTCAATCCCCAGGTTGTGCAACATCAATTTGCGGGCTTGCAGGTTTTTGTCGTATTCACGCCTTGCTTGTTGCAGCTTTTTATTTACCAGTACCTCTTTATCCTGATCATGAAGCAGGAACAGATAGGTTTCTGGTGAAATCTGGCTGCGGAACATCCGAATCTCATAAACTTCATTATTTACCGTGCCCTGAATCACCCCGTGGTGCTGTTCCGCCATATGAGCAATTTTTTGCAGATTTAGATGGGGCATCAGGCTATCGGCAATCTGGTTACTGGCGACTACAGTGCTGTTGCTGAAGTTATAGACCAATAACCCTTGTGGCAGGCTGGTAATAATCTCCTGACTCAGTGATTTCTGTGTTTCTAACTGTTCGACCATATCTGCACTTGGGCGCACATATTGGCGGCGCACAAAATAGATGCCTAAAACAGCCAGTACTAGCAACAATATATTGGACAAAAGGAGCCAAAAGTTGTTTCTCAGCAAATCAATGGCTAACCCCCCGACCGGGACACGATAGACAATTTTCAGCGCGGCATTTGCCAGAGGGGCTGAAAATTCTAGCCAGGAACCATTCAATGCCACGCTGGTTGCTACAATGTCCTCGGGCGCCATACCTTCATTAATGGGGGTCTTATCTTGTTGCAGCAAAAAGTTAGAACGCGCCATATTGGAAGGTATTAAGTCATTAATTGGTAAGTCAAAAGCGATAACGGTAGCCAAATGCCCAGGATGGTTAAATGTGGTTCTCAGCGTAAAATAGTAGGCGTTCTGAAAGCGAAATTTACGTAACGGTGAGAAACTTTCACGTTCGTCTAAGGTATTGGCCTGTTGCAACATTTCCGCGCGCCGAGATTCAGCAGCAACGGTCAGGTAACTTTCTTTAAAACGCGAAGTGACTTCTTTTAATGCCTGGGTGGTGATAAGTGTCAGACTATTATCTTGGCCGTTAAGATAATACATCGAGTAGGTATCATTTTGTGACCCCCAATGGCTATCAAGATAGTCAGATATCTGCAAGATCATCGGCAGTGTTGCTGGCTCGTGATTGCCAAAAATGACCGAGTCAGTTTTTCTGCGCGGCTTTTCGATATAGTAAATATCAGGGCGTAGCCGGACCTCTTGTGCGGAGAGGATACTTTTCTCAGACATATTGGGGTTATTGGCTAAATCGTATATCTGATAGGTATGATAGCGGTAATCATCGATACGTTGTTGCAGGCCCGCGGCGATAGTCGTTAGCGCGTATTTTTTTTCTGCCAGATAGGCATTGGTATAGTTGTAGCTATACAGGCCCATCGTGACGAGCAGCAGGACGATAAACAGCCAGAAACAGCGAGTGATATTCGCAGAACTGGTAGATAACGAGTTATTTTGCATAACGATAATGCATATTCCTTGATTAGCGCGTGACGGCTCTGGCGCTGGCAGTGACGGTCAGTAATAGTAACGCCACACAGCCAAAAGCCACCGATAAATTGCTTAATTGTGCGACAAACCCAATTGCCGCAGGCCCGGCTAAAATCCCGGCGTATCCGATGGTGGTAATCGATGCTACCGCCAAATTGGCTGGCATCACGGTTTGGTTACCGGCGGCGGTAAATAAGATAGGCACGACATTGGATGCCCCAAGCCCTACGAGCATAAAGCCCAAAAGAGCAGCAATTGAGCTATCAACGCTTATCGCAATGATAATCCCAAGCGCAGCACACAGACTCCCACCTAATAATACCTTGTATCGGCCCAATCCGTTGACAATCCGATCGCCATTCAAACGCCCGAGTGTCATGGCGATGGCAAATACCGCATACCCCATTCCTGCTTGTGAGGGGTCCATACCGCGCAGTGTAGTCAGGAAAACCGCACTCCAGTCAAGCATCGAGCCTTCGGCCAGAAACATAACAAAGCACAGGAAGCCAATAAACATCACCCAACCGCGCGGCAAAACAAACAGTGGCCCGTCATGGGCTTCTCCGCTACCTCGTAGCAAATTCTTATTGGCAGTGAGCAGGAGAACAATCATTAGCACCACGGTAGCGATAATCGCCGCCAATGGGCTTAGCCCCAACCATAATAAAGCACTCACGCCACCGGCACCGGCAATCCCTCCGACACTAAACAGACCGTGGAAACCGGACATCATGGCCCGGCCACTGGCTTTTTCAACAATAACCGCCTGAATATTCATGGCGACATCTATTATGCCCATAGCAGCACCGAATACGAGCAGAGCGAGAGCCATCGTCACCGGGGTATTCATCAGGACTAACAAGGGAAGAGCGAGGCACAGCACTGCCCCTGCCAGTAAAATCACTGGGCGGCAACCCCATTTTGCCGTTAGTACCCCGGTCAGGGGCATTGCCAGCATCGAACCGATACCAATACACAATAGCAGTAAGCCCAACGACGCATCGTTAAGACCGATACGTGCTTTGGCAAAAGGCACCAGAGGGGCCCAAGCGGCCATACCCAATCCGGCAATAAAGAATGCCAGTCGGGTCGAGACTTGCTGTGCAACACCTGGCTGCAATGTTTGTTGGAGTACTTTGGTGGTCATGAGGTATCAGATCTGCGATTGAAACGAACAAGTGATATTGACAGACGTTTCTATCACAAAGAGAAATGCGGGTCGAAGGGATTTGTCTGGATTAGTAGAATAGTTGCTTTTTATATACGGTTGCTGCGGGTACCCCATGACTCTAAGCCCCATATATGCATGGCATAGCTGGCTTCTCTTTAGCTACTCATTAGGCCAAAATGTGGTTTTTATCATCCTAAATACACCTCAGGATAGCCGTATCACTCAATAAGATTGTGGCTTAAAATCAAAAATGATTAGCCGAGGGTTATTTCTAGTAGAGGGTGAACCGTTCAATTATCGATTGTTGATGAATAATTGAACGGTCATCCATAGGGCATTATAATCACTGATCGGATACTTTTAAGCTATTTGTGCTTAAATAAAACCATGAAACTATATTATTCGGCTACTATTTCATCTTGTTAATACGCGCTCACTATAAATAT
>NZ_JAZGQE010000066.1:0-23196 GCF_048593885.1 Yersinia sp. 1252 StPb PI
AAATGTAAGGTTGATGGTTAGGAGTCTATGGTCACTCCAATTTTTGCAATACTAATACCGAAGATATTGTTGGAGAATATAAAAAAGGGCTCTGTTGCATTAACGGAGAGAATACGGGGTGTGCCTCCAATTAGTTGAATCTGATGTATAATGCGTTTTTTTTAGGTTTGCTTATGGCCAGCGTTAATCTTCATTGTCCCCGTTGCAACCTGCTCTGGTTTATCGGCATGGCCAGAACCCGAGAGGTTCTGACAGGTTTATCTGTCGTGATTGCCATCGAGTATTTAAGTTCACCTACACCTATGAAGTCCTTAAACCTGGGGTGAAAGAGCAAATTATTGAGATGGCTTTCAACGGCTCCGGTGTCCGAGATTCCGCCAGAGTGCTGAAAATCGGCATCAACACCGTCATCCGTGCTTTAAAAAACTCACGCCACGCAGGAGGCACTGTTGCAAATAGCCCGTTAGGGTCAACGCTCCCTTAGGCTAAAAAACCTTAGAGGCTGAAAACGTAGTTCACCAGACGCACTTCGCCCTGAGGATGACCATAATACCAAGGTTCAGCCTGACCTTTACGCAACGCACGCATCACTTCTATACCCTTGATCGTGGCATAAGCCGTTTTCATGGATTTGAAGCCTAACATCGGATTGATTATCCGCTTCAGCTTACCATGATCACATTCAATCACGTTGTTGAGGTATTTCACCTGACTGTGCACCACGTCTGGCGGGCATTTACCTTCCTGTTTCAATAACGCGAGCGCTCTGCCATAGGTGGGTGCTTTATCTGTAATAATGTGTCGTGGCTGTTCCCAATCCCGTAAGTGACCCAACATCTTCTTCAAAAATCGATAAGCCGCTTGAGTATTACGCCGAGACGAAAGATAAAAATCAATCGTTCTACCGTGGCTGTCTACGGCCCGGTACAGATAAGCCCATTTGCCACCGATTTTGACGTAGGTTTCATCCAGATGCCAGGGACGCAGGTCGGTCGGATGACGCCAGTACCATCGCAGGCGCTTTTCCATTTCAGGTGCATAGCGCTAAACCCAACGATAAATCGTGGTGTGGTCAACATTGATGCCCCGTTCAGCCAGCATTTCCTGGAGTTCGCGATAGCTGATGCCGTATTTACAATACCAGCTAACAGCCCAGAGGATGATTTCACTCTGAAAATGCCGACCTTTGAATGGGGTCATACGCTCTCCTTCAGCCGAAATGACGCTTTAGCTTATCATCACCAGATTTTTGCAACAGTGCCGTCATTTTTGCGTCTCACTTTGCTGCCTGCACGCTGGTCTATTATCAAAAAAAGAACACCATCGTGAAATTATCGCCGGAGGAGGAAGAGCGTTTTGCATGGCTGAAGATGTATTACTCCGGATGCATGGAACAACTCATGGTTATGCGTGAGTTAAAGCCGACAGGAAAAGATATCGTCCAAGTGATGGGAGAAAAGATACGTTATGGTTAAATTAACACTGCCAAGACAGCTGATGAACTACACCAACCTGACAGGTGACTTTATCAGTGAGGCAACCACCATTGAGCAGGCACTCGACGATCTAGTGCAGTCTCACCCTATGCTGAAGGCACAGATTTATAATCAGGACCGGACGCTGCGTAATTTTGTGAATATCTTTGTGAATGAAGAAATGGCCGACGACTTACGCATGCCGGTGCTTCCCCATTCACGGATCCAGATTATTGTTGCTGTGGCCGGAGGCTAAGATGAGTCACTTGTCCGTTAGTGAGCAGGAGTATTATCTGCGGCACTTTTCGTTGCCGGGTTTTGATGAAAAAACGCAGTTAAAGCTGAAAGCCGCCCGCGTTCTGGTGATAGGCAGCGGTGGCCTTGGCGCACCCTGTCTGCTTTATCTTGCTGGGGCGGGTATCGGACACATAGGCATTGCTGATCATGGCGTGATCAGTGCCAGTAATCTTCCACGGCAGGTTCTGTTCAGTCACCAGAACATTGGTGAAAGTAAAGCCATTCTCGCCGCTAAGCGCCTGTCTGCCCTGAACCCCTTTATCGACATTGAGGTCAACCAGGAACGGGTCAATGCCGTCAATGCCAAGGGGCTCCTCAGCCAATACGATATCGTTGTGGACTGTACCGATAATTTTGAGGCCAAATATCTGCTTAATGATATCTGTGATGAACTGCAGAAACCGCTGGTGTATGCGTCCATTTTTCAGTTTGAGGGACAATTGGCGGTTTTTCACTACAGGGGAACAACCGGCACTTCCCTGAGCTACCGGGATTTGTTTCCGGCACCACCACCGGCTGAATTTCGTGAAAACTGCAGTGAGGCAGGCGTCCTGGGTGTATTGCCGGGGATGCTCGGCACAATGCAGGCCGGAGAGGTTCTCAAGATTGTAACAGGTATGGGGGATGTGCTCTGCGATCGGGTCATGACTTACGATGCCCTCAGCAATCGTTCCTCCCTGCTTCGTCTGAAGCCGCGCAGTTCCATACAGGTCAATGAATTAGCCGCGCAGACAGAGACTCTGGAAAATATCAGTTTCTCGCACCTTATTCGTATGAAATCCAGTGTTCCGTCACTGATCTTGCTGGATGTTAGAGAACAGGCTGAACGTGTATCGGTTTCCATCGGTGGCGTACATATCCCTTTAAGAGAGCTACCTGAACGTCTTGAAGAATTGCCGCAGACGCTTCCAATCGTGTGTTACTGCAAATCCGGCAGCCGCAGTCAGCGGGCGATCCTTTTTCTTCAGGATCAAGGTTTCAGTCGCGTATTTAGCCTCAAAGGTGGCGTAATGGGACTGACTCCGCACGAACGGAATCAACTGCAGGAGTTTGATACTCGCCATGAAAATTGATGTGTTCATGCGGCTCGGCCCCGGATTTTTCCTGTTACAAACCGGCACTACCTTCAGCCTGTTTTCTGGCCATGTGTTCCGCCTAGCCCTGGCTTGGTGGTGTTTAAAGGAAACGAATTCGGCGGTCGCATTTTCATCCCTGATCGCATTTTCGGTTGCCGCAGAGGTTTATCTGAAGCCTTTCCTGGCCTCTTTTGGCGATCAGTTTCACCGGATAAAATTCATCGTTTTCTGCCAGCTCGCTGTTCTGACAATGATTATTCTGTTTTGCCTCGCCAATACAGCTGGTCACTTTCACATCGTTGCCGTGACCACAGGTCTAATTGTCATGAGTGCCGTGGTCTCGGTCAGAGAACCCACTATCATGGGATTGATACCCGATCTGGTCGGAGAGGGGGAAATATCCCGGGCGATTTCCAGTCGTTCAGCCATCAATTCAGTGATTATGTTGTCCGGACCGGTACTGGCCGCCTCACTCATCTCATTGTTTTCTGTAGGTGTGGCGCTGTATGTCGCCGCCGTGCTGCAGGGACTCTCATGCCTGGCCTTTATTGTGCTCGCGAAAAAACCCGTGCCTGCATCCTTGGCGCTCAGTGGTGAAAGCTGGTTCAGCAAAACGAAAGGGGGGTTTACTGCCATTTACCGTGTGAAATCAGAGTTTCATATCGCCTTAATTTCCTCGGTCATCAATTTTACCATGTTCCCCTTCTTTTCGGTGACGGTACCATTCTGGATAAGTACTGAACTACAACTGCCGGCGTCTTATCTTGGTGCATTTGAGTTTTCATTTGCCCTCGGACTGTTGGCGGGCAGCCTGTATCTGAACACGGCTATTAGGGAACTGGTTGGACGCTTCTGGAATGTAGTCTCTGGGTTTGTACTGCTAGGCGGGAGTGTCATCGGAATTGTGATGGCACCTAACATCTATGTTTCCATTGCCCTGGCCTTCTTTAGTGGTCTGGCGTTCATCTTTATCAATGTCAACCTCAGCACTCTACGATCGACTGCCACACCTGGACATTACCGGACACGAATGAGTGCAATGGCGGCGTTTCTCTCAAGTCTGGCTAACCCTTTCGGTGTGGTCATTGCCGGCTGGTACATTCACTGGCTTGGCGTCACTCCCTTCGCCGTATTTTCGGGGATCGCCGTGATCCTGGTGGCGCCAGTTCTCCTCTGGTCATGGCATCTGAAAAAGGCCCTGTCCCTCGAAGAGACCGAAATGAAAGGCTACTACGAAAAAACCTACCCGGAGGCGTTCAGTGAAAGAGGATAATATGGATAATACACAAATGACGCTCACTCTGGCCTCCCTGCTTGGCCCGGACCAGTACAAGGCATTTCTGGGATGTTTTTCGCGAAATACCGTCTACCACGGCAGAATGCCCAAGGAGGTGGCTGGCACCATTCTAACTCTGGACGGGTTACAGGACATTATCAACACCCGGCGTCTGTCGTTTCCCCGTTGCCGTCTTGTCCGTGTCGGAAAACCCTTAAACCCGGTGGAATATAATGCGCGGTCGCATTCAGCGCTGGGTGAACCTGTCATGAAATTGATCCCAGACCGCGTCATGAAGGAATTGAGGGACGGGGCTACCTTGGTACTGGATTTTGTCGAAGACTTATCCAGCAAAGTGCGACACATTGCTGAGGCCATAGCCACTGAATTTCAGGAAAAAACCGGCGCAACAGTCTTTTTCAGCACCGGTGGCACGAAAGGATTTACCACGCACTGGGATGACAGTGACACCCTGATCTTTCAGCTCAGCGGCAGAAAAAAATGGGATCTCTGGACACCTGACTTTCTGTTCCCTGTCACAGAGAATAAAAGTCGTATGTCACCTCCTGAAGGTCCGCCCGCAGAGAGCCTGATCCTAAAAAGTAATGACTTTTTGTATTTGCCGCGTGGCCACTGGCATGCACCAGAGCCGAGTGACTCCCATTCACTGCACATCTCTTTTGCGTTCAGGCGGCGTAACGGGATCGATTTCATCAAATCTTTGCTTCCTCTGCTGTCAGAGCACCCGGCGTTGCGGATGGACATTGATAAGCAGGCTTCTGCCGAACAGCAGGACATTTATATTCTTCAGCTGCAGCAAACTATCGCAAGCCTGGTGTCTGCTGAAAATCTTGGCCATTTTCTGAAAGCGGCCGGAGAACGCCAGTTTGTCAGTGAGACAATCGCCTTCGGTAAATTCAGTTAACCAATCGGTGAGCTGTGCAATATCGGTTTTATTGGGGAGTCTGAACCCAAATAGCAACGAATATTTTGCCTGTGATGCGGGGCTTGCCACTCCTGAAGAGAGTTCGTCAGTAAGCTAACTCCAAACGTCCCTGAACAGGCTTGTTGCAAATAATGAGAGTCGGTGATTTTACTGATTGATGGGTGGAATAATTAGGCTAAAACCGTCTCAATGTTAAAGAGCCGATTCATAAAGGCGGATCTTTCCCGCACTAGACATTCAGGTTCGTCACGGCGTAGCCAAATATCAAATTGACCTTTATTCAGTCGTCGCAATGTTTCAAATCCCTGAAGCGTTGACCACGCTCGATTTGGCCGTTTGAACCCCCCGGCCGCTTTTACCAATTTTTTGATGGGTGCATGGTCAGACTCGATACGATTATTCAGGTATTTGACTTGCCACTGCTTTGCATCATCCCGTAGCTTTCCTTCTTTCATCAAACGAGTAATAGCGTAACCGTATGAAGAATGTTTATCGGTATTGAGTATTTTCGGCTGTCTTTCAACAGGATAGGGCTTTAACACCCGTTTAAGGAATTGATAGGCAGCATTTTTATTTCGTTTAAGCGAAAAGTAAAAATCTAATGTAGTACCGTGCTTATTGATGGCGCGATAGAGATAAAACCATTTTCCGTTGACTTTGATATAGGTTTCATAGAGTTGTCATGAGGAGTCGGCATGCACAAATTGATATCGTTTCAATTTCTGACGAAGTATGGGTGCATATTCAATAAACCAACGGTAAATGGTAGAGCGATGAACGGAAATCCCACGCTCTGCCAGCATATCGCTGACATTGGCATAACTCATCGGGGTTGAACCGTACCAACGTAAGCACCACAGGATGATCTCGGGTGCAAAATGTTTCCATTTGAAATCGCTAGGGGTCATGTGGGTTCACTGAAGAAGGGATGAATAGCCTCAGTTTTCATGACAACGCCATTTTTTGCAACAAGCCCATAACGCTAGCAGCGTCGAATAACCATTATGGTATACTTAAAAATTACGATTTTAATTAAATCAGAGGGTTGTTACCTTAACGGACACACTTCCGCACCGCAGGGCTTCAAACAGCATAGTAAGTGTGGCTTGTGAATTTAAAACATCAAGACAAACAATTAGAGGATCCGAGGTTCAGCAAACAATGAATAAAAAAGGAATGGAAACACAGACTTTCGATGGAGTGCTTGAACTGTTTGACGTTAGCTATGATGAGCTGAAGGTAACGCACTCGAATGAACTTTATCGGCTGAGAAAAAAAACTTTCAGTGACCGGCTGGGATGGAACGTGGTGTGCAATGCCGATATGGAGTTTGATGAATTCGATAATCCTGAAACGCGCTATATTCTTGGCCTGTACAATGGCCAGCTGGTCTGCAGTGTGCGCTTTACTGGCCTTGAACAACCCAACATGATAACTCACACATTTCGGGCCTGTTTTGACACAGTCCCGCTTCCTCTCGGCGGTATAGAATCAAGCCGTTTCTTTGTCGACAAAGACAGTGCACAGCAACTACTTGGCAGACGCTATCCGGTAAGTCAGATCCTGTTTCTTGCCATGATCAACTGGGCTCGTCACAACGAACGCGACGGCATTCACACCATTGTAAGCCGGCCGATGCTGACTATCCTGAAACGTTCAGGATGGCAGATAAGGACGCTTAAAGAGGCCTTCCTCAGTGAGCGGGAGCGTATCTATCTGGTGTTTTTGCCAACTGCAGTGGAGGAGCGGGATCAGATGGCATCAGGGCTCATCAGCGAGCTCGGCTACCCCGCGGCCTCAGTTATTACCTGGCCGCTGTCGCTGCCGGTGTAATAAGTCCTAGCTCAACGCCCAGCCGGATTGCCTGGCGGGCGTTGTTGACGCACAGTTTGGAGACAATATTGCCCATATGAAACTTCACCGTACTCACGGAAATACCCGCTATGGCGGCAATCTCCCCATAAGTTTTTCCCATACTGGACCAATACAGCACTTCGTTTTCCCGCAGGGTGAAAATGGGTTTTACCGTATCAACATTATGTCTTTGCCTACCGGATGAGCTAGCACCGGCAAGACGATACATCTGCTCATTAATATCTATCAGCAATATCTGTATTTCCCCGCGTTCAGACGAGAGCCGCGCTTCCAAGTCCCCTTGTCCGTTGCTGGCAATAATGACCGACAACAACGCTAGGTTATTCATATGGTCATGTAACACAAAAGTGAAGCCATTGGCGATATTGTAATGTTTAGCGAGGGAAAAGATTTTGGTGAACTTCAGATCAGACATAAGGGTAATGTTTTCGTCCCATGAAAAGGGAGATGTACGCCTGAACGCGCTCAATATCACCGGGTCAGTGAGTTGAAAGTTGTTAGTACGGTAGAGCTCTACCCATTCATCAGGATAAGTGGAAATAATAAGCACATCTGAAGGATTTTTTTTGCTAACGACCATATAAGAGTATTCCAGCTGCCCAAATGAGGACAGTTTTCTGTCTATATACTCACGGAGCGTTTCCGTTATGGTCTGATTTTCATTGAAGACAGAAAACATACAAGCTCCGTTGCAGTCTAATTTCCCTTTTAGCGATAGAACCTGAACTTAAGTATAGGTATTCATGAGACTTAAAAACAGCTTACGAATCAAGAGACACAACTTATAATAACACTCGTTAGGCGAATGATAAAAAAAACCTGACCTATCGGTCAGGTAGCTAATTCAGCCAACACCAGGGAAAAATGTTCCGGTCAGACAGGATAAGCAAAAAGTCACTGCTGACCGGGCTCTTCAGTTTAACATTTCTTATCTTTCCTTTCAAATTCATCTTCACCAACACAGTAAGCCCGTCAATTACGTCACCAAACCTAAGGGCTCTGTCGTATTAGGGCTCCGTTTGGGAAACGGAGCCCTTTAGGTGTTGTGACTCAATGGGTTGTTAGATGTAGTCGCTGTCTTCAGCTTTTCTATCGCAAACTGATATTCCAGCTCATTCACATGGCCGTCAACGATACCTTTAAGGTTATATCGGGGAGTATCCTTCTGGATTTGTGACAAATAATCCGCTGATCGAGTGATGGATTTCAAACAGCGCCGCAACACTTTACGTGAGAACGGTAATTCCCGTTGTTCAATATCGTGATACAAATCTTCCCTTATATTAATCTTCATCAATCGAGGCTGCTGGCCATCAAAAAGGCCAGGCCAATAACGTTGCATGATACTGAGCGCTTCATCATACGATAGTGTGCGCTTTGGTCTCGGTGGCTTGATGGGTTTGGGTTCTCTGACGCGAAGCTCTGGCGTTTCATTTTTCGCGGTTTTGAGTTGAAGTGTCGTTTCGACCACCGGTTCTGTGGCCATTTTTTTCTTACGCGATAAAGGAACCGGCGTTTCGCTGATTTTTTCCTGATGCTCAGGTGGGGACTTGCGTTTTAGCGTCAATATCTTGCGTTCACCGGTCATCACATCCTCCAGGAATTACATTGTTAACATCTTGTTTCTGTTCAGAGTATACCATTAATCATGGCAAAACCTGATGCACGCAGTGCATAGAAAGCGGCACACAGTCGTCACATGTTTTCCGATGTAAAACCGCTGAAGCCCGGCAGCGCCGGTGCGGATCATAAGAGATCATGATACCCCCCCTGTCCTGGTGAGCCATACAGGCTTACAAACAATTTTGTGGTCACACTGCAAAGAACCCCGGTGAGTGGTCAGTGCGGCGCATAGCGACGCGCTGAGCATGATTTCCGGGGCCTTGGCGATTGGCACGCATAGCGTGACGACCGCTTAGGTTTGCAATTGCTCAGTTCCTTGTCCGGCTTTAGCCGGGAGCTACCTTTTATTGTTATTTATTCCCCATTGTCGAACTGTTATTTGCCCTGAGCAAAGCGAGGGGAGCTACTTTAGAGAGCAGGCTTTAGCCGCTCGAAAAGTACTCCTTTTTTGAGAGGCTTATTTTGTTCAGGAATAATGTTCGAAATTAATTATATTAATCAAACAGCTTACGAAGCTAACTACATAAATTCGAAGTTAATGGTACAAATATTCAGCACTCTCGGCATCACGCCAATATCACTCATGAATTCGGGGGAATAATGCAGAATGGGGCGTGACCGGGTGGCTAAATAACGCTCATTTTGTCCGAGTTCACCAACACAAAAACCGCGCCAGGCACGGTAGAGTTCGAAAGGGGGGACTATTGGGGCTAAACTATGCCGGCACGCTCAAGCAACTGTCGGTAATAGGCTCCGGGGTCACTGTGTTTAAGTCCAGGCTGTTCTTTCTGCAACGCCTGTTCTTGCATAACGACTTCATGCGTCATGACTGCACCACTGGTTGACCATTTGACATACGCCTGATAATACGGATTTTGGCGTTTATGCTTCGCCTTGGCCAGACTGCGTATCTTTTGCTGTGTCTCATCGAGAATAAGATCGAGACGCTGGGTATTCTCACTGTTGATTTCAGTCAGGCGACCTTCCAAAAGAGCCACTTTCTCCTGCTTCTCTTTTGCCAAATCAGGGCTAACAACCCACCGTTTGATTTGTTTTAAACGATTCCGTAAGGAGGGTTTGTCATTCAGATCAATACCAATACGCTCAACACGCAGTAGGTGCCGTTCATATTTCTTGCGCAAGCTTTCAGTTAAACCGTTTTTTATCGCCCATGTTTTGAACTGGCCAAGCCAATGACGGATCTCTTCAACGGCAATGCCTCTGGAAATGAAGAACTTTTCAGTCAGCCATAACCGCAGCGGCTTATTCTGGCCACTGTCAGTATCTTTACCGTGAAGCGCTATCACGTAGCCCAGTTGTTCTTGCACAGATAACGCATGCAAAGGACTGTCGTAAGCTTTGCGGCCGTTATCATAAACATGCAACATCCCCATCGAGGCCGCAATTTGTTCAAACGGAGCCATGATTTCAAACGGGTAGTCACTATCTGGGTTGTAATCGCAATTGGCAGCCAGTGCCATTGACAGTGCCGTTAACGCTTCACAGCTCTCTGAACGGGCAGAAATGCGCATAGGTTGCGGTATAAAATAGGGGTCATTGCGTTTGGTATAAGGCACATAGCCCTGACGCCGCAACTCTATCAGCTCATGGTTGCGGTGCCAGTTGTGGCTACTAAGACGTGCAACCACTTTAGCGGCCATTCCGCGAGGAACGCTACAGGATAGATTTGGCGCATAACGCCGGTGTATTTTGGACTGCCCCTTACGAAGGCTGTTTGCTTCGCCACGTCGGGAACGGGGAATAAAGTCAGGGTTTACCTGATTGTTTGTCTGCTCAAGCACCTGATCCTGCGCTTATGGCAGAATCATATTGATCTCGTACTAACATGCGTTATAATCCTTCACAGGCCAGCGCCTGCTTTGTGACCCCCTGATATCCTTCGTTCCGCCAAGTTCGTCAGGATTTCGGGGGGTTTTTGCATTCAAGGCTTCCTCAATCGGTCACCTTTTCCCTGGGCGTTTTAACGGATACGCCCCATCCTAATGAATTCACTTGCAGTAATATCAATACGTAACATTATCTGCCATTTTCCCGAAACAAGCATTTGATGCCGCTCAGAAAAGAAAAATCGCTTTTCGGAGAATACATCACGAACAATCGAAGATCCAGATATTGCATTAAGATCGCTGGATTGATCAAACAATTCGGGCAATTTTCCATCTTTATTCGGCTCAATGACATCAGAAAAAATCCTTTTTGGCGGAGAAAAGGGCTGACCATCACCGTACCGGAGGTTGAGATGAGGCGGAGCGCAGTCGAAGACGAGCACCGAACACCTCAAACGAGGAAGCGGATTAGTATTTTGGCTTATTCGCCAAACGTCTTCTGTTTCACGATATCGCGCTCCAGTTGTTGCAGACGTTCATGTGGCATCTCTGTCCGGGCAACATCCTGAATCGCTTTATCTAGCGTCAAATCCTCTTTACGCAGACTCTCGGTGTTAAACGATTTCAATATATCTTCGGAGGTGGTTGCCTGTAACTCAGCAACCTTTTCGATAAGCTGCTGTTCTTTCTCTTTTTCAGGTGACAGCGGTATGACTTCGCGGGCCTGCTTATCCAGCTCAGCCACTCGCTTCTCCGCTTCATCAGGAATAAAGGGTAGGGGTTCTTCAGTTGGCGTTTGAGCCTGACGTGTCGTGTCGTCTTCGGGAACAATGATATTGCCGGTGATACGATTGATATTGCTGGGAAGTCCCTCACCCGCAAGACGGATGAGCACCCCACTGTCCGGGTTATCGTGTGCCAACTGCAATCCTGTTTGAATAGTGGCCGCAACATGTGTCTCACCGTTTTTACTGACCTGAAGACCGGCAAAACGGGCATCATCACTCCCCATTATTCGGGGCTCGTGACTCAACCAGGCACCACGCCCTTCGTTCTGGAACCGAACTTCATCAAGATACACTCCGGCGCGATTGCCATGACTGTCCCACACCGGCAAGGCAATGTGAGGTGACGGATACTTCTTCCCTGGGGCAATAAAGTGGGCCATTGATTCCCCCTCCAGTCCGCTGGTCTGTAACAGCTTTCGGCCTAATGCCGTGTCCTGAAGTGGAGTTGCGGTCGCCAGCAAGCGTTCTGCGACCTGCGCGGCTTTATCATCAGTGTGGTGCAGCAGGTCATGGGCAGTGTGTTGGCTCACCTGTTGACTGAGCGCGTTCAGCCATCCCTCCCGATTGTCGGTATACACCTGAATATGCTCTTTTGCGCGTGACAGCGTCACGTATCCACCTTCCTGTGTCGCCATGCGCTTACGGGCACCCTCAATACCTTCCAACGCGATAACATATCGAGAACTCGCCCCCTGCGCCCCATAAGCGGTAACGGCATACGCCAGATCAACATGTTGGTCTTCAAGAGCACTGCCTGGCTCAATGCGTTTATCCTGTGAGCCATCGTTCAATGTGATCGTGCCATCACTACCGATATAACTGACTTTCCACACACTGTTGGCCACATAGCCTCTTTCATTATCGCTGCGCGTAAAGCGCATCTTATCGCCCGGACTGATGGCAATATTGCGGGGTTTATAGAGTGAAATATCCTGTGTGCTGTTCTGGAAATTGGATATCAGCTCGCGATTTCCCTCCCTATCCTTCAGCTCCACAACCCCCGCCTCCGTATCAACACGCCCAACAGTGAAATAAGTGTTATTCATCATGGCAACTTCACCAATATGGGTAGAGAACCCTTTGGCAGTTCGCAATTCATTGTGTAACGTGCGGACGGGTTCCAGTACGGTGATGGCCGCTTGCATTTCCCCTAGCGCACCAGCTTCGTATAACTGCGCATGAATTTGACTATTGATGGCATGACGGTCGGCGTTAAGATGTGCCACAACCAGTGTTTCGTTTCTGGCCTCCGCCGTCCGTCCCGCAAAGTCACGGCTGACGGCCTCGATGACATTGGCGGGGACATCGGGTGTTGCCACATTTCCACCATCAGCCAACACGCGAACACCCTCAACGGCATTATCCTCACGCGCTTCCTTGAATTCCATCACAGACGCGTCAGGTTGCCAGCTATCCTGAATACGGGGGATTTGCGCCGGTGTCACCAGTTCAACCCGAGCCAGAGCTTCCCGCGCATTCCCTTCTATCATGCTATAAATCGCCGGTTTTAGCGCCGGCGTCTGACGCACAATATCTTTCATTACGGCCGTATCGATAGCACTGCGTTGTTGCATCAACTTGAACGGCTGGCCCGGATCAATCGCTTTCAACTGCGCGGTGTCACCACTGCTGATAGCCCTACCTTCGCCATGGCTTATCATCTGGTAAATTTCGGCCATATCTCTGTTACCGACCATCGATTGCTCATCGAGCAGGAACAGCGTCTTACTGTAATCAGACTTTTCTCCGGCTAGTCCTTTTTGACGTTCCTCACTGATAAAGGCAGCGAGCGTTTGTGAACGTACACCGGCCTCTTGCATTTCATGTACGGCCCGATGTGTTGGCGCAAGGCCAATGACCTTCGGCTGCTGTGCTTCCGGTAAACTACTGATAGCAGCCATAATCGCTTTAAATTGCGTGGTTTTACCTGTCCCCGCAAAACCTTGTATGGCCAGAAACTGATCCCGACTCTCCAAAACCATTGATGTCGCGGTTTTCTGTCCTTCCGTCAATCCAGTTAAAAATATCTCCGGCACGGTGTTCATCATGGGTTCAACCGCCCCCTTACCCTGCGCAATCGTCCGGATTATGGACTTTTCCATAACCGGCATGAATATATTCAGCCAGAATATCCAGCATTCCTCTGATAGCATCAGGTTCAAAGCGATCATCACTGTAGAACCACGCTATTGACTCGCCGCCCTCAAACCACAGCCGCCCATACCAGTAAGGGGATTCATGGCTTGGACTGACTATCTCGATGAGTATTGTCGGGGCCATCTTGCAATTCAGACGTAAATGAACCGGATATTCCCCGCCCCACTCTTGTCGAAACTCGCAATCAACACCCCAAACTTCAGGCAATGACAAGCAGGCTATCACCGCACTGGACAATGTTTGCCGAAAACCCTCGCCCCGCTCGCGGTACTGCTCAAAATCGTTGGAGGTAAAGGCTTGCAGCTTCAATAATGTGAATTTTTCTTCTTGGGTCATGGTGTTATGCCGCCCTTTCGGGCGACATCTCCGATTAGGCAGCGGCTGATTCATCAGTGGAAGAGAGAGAAACGGTTTCATCCATCGGGAGCAGACATTCCGGTACCCAACGGGTTTGCGCTATCTCAACCGCCGCCAAATGGGCTGCATCACCCTTTTTCATTTTGAGGACGGAGGCCGCTTGCGCTTCTTTCTCGATGGAGGTTAATGCCTCGCTCATTTGTTCTTTGCTGATACGCCCAAAGTAGTTTTCCTTGGTCGGTTGCCACCACTGACGTAAATCGAACTCCAGCGCGTTCTCGACGGATACCAGCTCACCGCCCACTTTGCCGTCCATTCCTGCATGACACCGCACGGCATCCAATGACAGACCGACACAGTAGGTCAGCAGTGCTATCACCTCGGCTTGATCCCATGTCAGCAACCACGAAAAATCCAGTTGCCAGTTTTCGGGTAAACGGGCCTCCCATTGGTTATGCAGATTTTCCAGCACACGATTCGCTTCCCCCTCTTCCGAGGCCGGTGCGTTACTCAGTAATGTGTGCCGCTTGATGTCCATACTGGTTTTTAAAACGGAACTGGCATACTGACCAAAGAACACTTTAAGTGCCATTGAGTGAGTGTGTAGCGCCAATGCCACAGTCGGATTTTGTACCAGTGCCGCCATGACCGCTAATGTCCGCTCTGATGACAAACTGGTGATCAATGTCGCTGATAGCCCTTTAGGTGTCGGTGAGATTTGTGCAAGGTTGTTTTGCGGTGTCTCAGTCTGAGCGATATCTCCACGCAGTATCACCCCGCGTTGAAACGTCAAATCACCGCCATCAAATGACACCACCACCCCGCTTTGCGCTTTCTGATCTGACGTCCATCCCCGAATTGAAACAGCAGATTCAAAATCTTCAATTTGTTGCTGAATATCATTTTCATCATCGTAGGTTTCAGTGTCTTCCAGAGCCGCTGTCAACGTATCGATATGGGATTGCTCCGATTCGGTATAGACCGGTGCAGGCTCTGGCATAATATTGTATTTGCGTAAGTCTTCACCCCAGCGACCAATTGGATCTATCTGGTAAGCACACCATGACCACCCCTCACATTCCTGAATGGTTACCGCGATAGCTTCCAGCTTTTCAAGTGTCAGACGGTCAAGTAAGGCACGGTCAATCCAGCCCTCATTTTCATCACTGAATAAGTCGGTACGAATAACAGCACCTGCCGCCGCCAGTTCGCCACTCCCGACAAAAGCAAACTTCTTGTTATTTTTAATGCTCACTTCCTGCTCGGTTATCAAATTCCGCAGCTGGTAATTCTGTGGTGATCTACCGAATACTTGTTGTGCCTGTTCCCATACCTGCGCCTGTCGTTCCTGACTGTCTTCCAGTACCAGAATTTGGCACTTTTCGAGGGTAATTTCGTCTTTTGCCAGTGCCTCTAACAACGCGGGGGCCAGACTGGCGAGTTTTAGACCACGTTGGACATGGCGGGAGCTATAGCCCAGCAAGTCACCAATTTGTGCCGGTGTTTTTCCCTCAGCGGCCAATGCCTGTACGTCTTTTGCGACCGTTGACGCTTTACGGGTGGATTTCTTAACTAATTTTGCTTTAGACTCTGTAACTGACATGGTTAATACCTCTTGGTTTTGATTTTTGTCTGCCGGACGTCCTACCGTCCGGCACCTGTTACTGCTTTTTCACACCGTATTGCTGAATGTATTTGTTCAGTAATTATCTTGAGTTAGGTTCAAAATTCCATGCGCGCCAAATCAGGCAACCGCTGCTCTCACGCACCACAAGGCGAAAATGCGTACCCTGATCGTCTTCTATGGCAACGTTGCTATAGAACGCAGCTATTGCTTCGGCCTGTTTCCGTGTGAATCCATCATCAGGAAGCGGCAGGCTATTGTTTTCTTGGCTGTTCATTGGTCATGTTTCCTGTCAGTAATGCCCTGCAAACACAGGGCGGGCCAATTCTAGAACGGTATCGAATCGTCGAAATCCATCGGTGGAAATTCGCCACCTTGCTGCTGTGATGGCGGATTGGATTGCGGTACTGCACTACCTTTGGCTCCCTTGCTTTTGCCTTTCGTTGATGCGCTTTTTGCTGGTGTGGCTGGCGTTTGCTGTTGTCCCGCCTGAGCCGCTTCATTGCCTGACTGGCGCTGGACTTGGTTGCTCCCCCCTAGCATCTGCATGGTGCCGTTCGCTTTCACCACAACTTCGGTGGTATAGCGGTCGATGCCGTTCGTGTCCTGCCATTTACGGGTTTGCAACTGGCCCTCGATGTAAACTTTGGAGCCTTTGCGCAGGTACTCTCCCGCCACTTCGGCCAACTTTCCGAACAACACAACACGGTGCCACTCTGTTTTTTCTTTTTGTTCGCCAGAGAGTTTGTCGCGCCATGCTTCGGACGTTGCCACTGTGATGCTGGCAACTGCGCCCCCATTTGGCATGTAACGAACTTCGGGATCTTGCCCCAAGTTCCCGACTAAAATGACTTTGTTTACGCCACGTTCTGCCATGATGTATCTCCTTACGTTGAAGTTTTTTTTAGTGTGAAAAATTGCGGAAATACCATTCCCAAGGAGCCGGTTCAATCGCTCGTCCCAAGGTTTCTATAGACTCAGCAATTTCGTAGGCCACCGAGGTTTTAATAAGATTGCATGCATACAACCACGCGAGTCTGTCAGCACAACTAAATGACGCTTCAAAATCCTCTTCATCCCTGCACCCAACAGCCGCAAGAGAACGTAAAACTTGAAGTTTTGATTCCATCTCAATGAGTTGAAGAAGGATATTTGTGTTTTTCCCATATCTTTCGGAAGATTTTGGCGTGGCGGTTTTGACGTTGATGTTCTGTGTGTTCATGCTCTTTTACCCCTCTCAGTGGTTAATCCTATCTCTCGGTGAGTTCAGTCGCGGCAAAGGGCGAAGTAGCAACGACAACGGGGAAATACAAGGGCGACGCTTGCGGCGTGCCATTTACCCTTGTATTTATCCTGGTGTGGGTGCTACGAACAGCCCTCCGCGAAAGGGCTTACCGGGGGATAGTCCACTGAGTGTCAGGCGAGCATGAACACACCCGACACGGCGGAACGACGGGGCGTCATTAGTGGGAAGCGGTGCGGCCCTGGCCGCTGCAAGCGTGATGTTGACGTTAAGGATCGCTTGTTATCCGACAGGACAGAGACACGCTTGTGTGGCTCTGCGGAAGCAGGACTGCGCCACCGGCGCGGGACCGCTGAAGTGCAGGCGACGAACCGACCGTTTACGGGCGGGGAGCCTTTTGGGGGCCATCTGATGCACGTAAGTAATATTCTTTGGCCAGTCCGTCATTACATGGGAATGATAAAGAGGTAAAAAAAAATGATAAATGACAAGAGAATTGGAAAGAACCTGAAACACAATGAGCAGATACCCAAATCTGGGCAAGATTGCTGGCTCTGTGCGCAGTATGACAAGCCCGCCCGGACGCCCAAACGCACCCGGCATTTCTGCCATCAATCAGGACAAAGAGGCTCCGCAGCGAACATATTCAGAGAAGAAAACATGAGAAGGGATAAGAGGCTTACTGGTGCGGAGAAATAGTGGGAATAATGGTGATTTCACTATGAAAGAATAAGAAAAAAATCATATAATTCATAAATGTAAGCATTGAAAAACCGTGGTGAATTTAGTTAAAAAAAAAGGATGCCATTTGACACCCTATTGTTTATCCCTGACTACCCTTGATAAGACATTCTCTCAACAATACGCTTGATTGCTTCATCAATTTCTAACTGTACTTCAGCAGGCATACGAGAAAACTCATATACAACCAGCCGTTTCTTAGTATCAGTTTTCTTCCTCGCAAACTGGTTGCGATCAGAAAAATCTCGTAGCTTTTCGGTTTCAACCGATTTAAGAGGTGCATCCTTAAGCTCTTTGCTCTCAGCTCGGAAGATTGACAATATTTTAGCTTTATCAGTTACAGGATTATCAGGATCTTCGTGAATACATCGACGGACGTTCACCATTAGTTCTTCAACTGAAACTCTTTTTTTATTTGCGTCTTCTACTATATGCAACAAAAACTGATAGTCCGACAATGAGATATCATTGATTATTGGAAAAACAGAAATCATTTCATCTGGTACAGAAGCAGCCTGAAATGCACGAGTAACTTTTGCTGTGGAAATATTCTCCACCTTCGCAATTTCTTCTTTTGTCATGCCTTTGTCGTACATGACTTTAAATCGCTTCCCAAGTTCGCGAAGGCTATGTTCTCTAGCCGTCTGAATATCTTTTGCAAGTTGTTGGGCGTCGGCAAGGTCGATCTCATCCTTCGTTACAAGGATCTCGTACTTCACCTGATTAAAAATGCAGGCGGCTCGGCGGCGGGTACCATCCAGAATTTCAATTAGTCCATTAACCTCCCGACCAATGGCAGGAAAAAACTGCTGAAGATTTATCGTGCGAGAAATATCACTCACTGACTCGGCCGTGAGCATAGTCTGGTCACGCCCATTAACAGTGGAGTCAACAAACGTCCGTGATTCAATCTCACCACTTAGCACAATGGTATGGACAAATTTAGCCTGTTTACCAGATTTGAGAGTGAAGGTCTTGGAACTCTCACCACCTTCGAGCATACGTGCAAATTCAGAACTACTATTCCCAAGAACTCGGCCTCGAGACACGATATTTTTCATGCTACCGTCCCTCTAATGTATTCAATCCGGTCAAAAACAGCTTTAGTGAAACGCTCAGCCTCAGTACGAGCCCTCTTAAGCGCCTCTACGCTGCCTGGATAGGACATAGGATTGGCACTAATTATAGTGTCAAATGACTCACCACAACGCTCAAAGCCATCCAATCGTGGCAATGATGAGTCTAGTATGTTGCTGGCATACACCTCACGCGCCAAACTGTGCGACGTTTCATGATCACGTTTATTCGTCATTTTGGACATAAAACCGATACTGGCGCTTAATCGTGGCTCAATGCCTTCATCTTCTAACTGTTCCAGCATTTCTGGCAAACGTGTTAGATATTTAAGAGTCGAATGAAAGTCGACTTGAGCTGGAGGGGTAGGGGTTAATAGCAAATCACTGGCAGCTAAACCATTGAGTAAAAACGGGTCAAGGTGTGGCCCAGTATCAATGAAAATGAAGTCATAATCATTCGCCACACGATCAATTATTTTCTTACGTAATACCTCAGACGGAGAAACCCCTGGTAAGTGCTCAGCCACCAAAGCAGCCCACTGACTCGCAACAAAACCATCATCAATTGACGCAGGGATAACATCAACCCCCGGAACAATTGTCGGGCGGATAACCGTTGTACGAAGTTGTTCTGCATCGAGATCGTTCAGCATTGCCTGAGCTGCTGTTTCGAGTATAGAACCGATGCTATGAGTATGATCCAAAAACATTGTACTAGAGGCTTGTGGGTCAAGATCAATAACAAGAATACGCAGATCGTGACGTAGTAAATCCTGATGTACACGCAAACCATGCGCCAACGTTACCGTGCTAACAGTTTTTGATACCCCTCCTTTTAGATTCACGACAAAGATCACGTATGGCTCTTTGTGAATATCACGATATTTCGGGATCTTACGATGGTCATAAATATCGATGACGTTCTTAATAGTCAATGCGTACTGCTCAACATTTCCTACCTGTTTTTTATTGAAGTGGTAACCACTTTCCTCCATCTCTTTGATAGCCTGCTCGACGATACGACGGCTTAATTTAGGAAGTTTCGCCACAGCATTACGCGTATAGGTCTGATGATACTCGGTAAGATTGAACTCTTTCCGTTGTTCTTCAATGTCCCGACTCATGGCCTTAAGTAAAGCACTAGCCCTCAGAGCAATAGTGCCAACACTACCGTAATCACGTTTCATCATTATTCCCCTAGAGATGGATTCCTTGCACATCATTAATATGTGAGACTGATTTCAGTGTACACAAAAAAATAAAACGTACAATATTTTCATTTCTGAAAACAAAAAGATGTACATTTCATTATTTAGTTAACAAGTGACGATTTAGAGATCAGAAGTGATTGTTAGATTGACCTGTTTTTTTGAAAATGAGCACATATCGCTTTAGCCTATACCCTAGTGATAGTGAGTGGTGCTCCACAAAAAACACTCTCATATAAATTGATTTATCACTTTTGATACCAGAGAATCACTTAATCTAGTACCTATTGAGATGAAATGAGATGGCACTTGTCGGTTATGCGCGAGTTTCAACTACTGATCAGGATTTGACTCACCAGGTTGAAGTTTTGACCGCTGCGGGTTGCCGCAAAATTTTCTCGGAAAAAGTTAGCGGGACAAAGAAAGAAGGGCGCCAGGCATTTGACGAATGTCTGGACTACCTGCGTGAGGGCGATACGTTGGTGGTCACACGCATTGATCGCTTATCAAGAAGCCTTCGCGACCTCCAGAATCTGGTGTATGACCTTGAACAGCAAAATATCAAACTCAGGGCGACAGAACAGGCCATCGATACCGCGTCAGCATCCGGCAAAGCCTTTCTGGATATGCTGGGCGTTTTTGCTGAATTCGAAACTAATCTACGACAGGAACGGCAACGGGAAGGTATTGCCCAGGCAAAACAACAGGGTAAGTATAAAGGAAGAAAACCCACCGCTCGCGCAAAATCCGCTGACGTCATCGAGCTGGTTCGTGCCGGTTTTACCCGCGACTCGGTGGCCAAACAACTGAATATCGGCAAAGCGAGTGTCTACCGGATACTGAAAACCTACCGGCTTCAGAACCCCGACGATATTTTGCCTGGCGAGCGTTCAGCCAGAAAAATAGCAACGCTACTCATCGAGCTACGCGTTGAAAATAATACCAAATACGTCAGAGGTAAATCCAAGGTCAGAACGGATATCGAGAACGAATGGCACTGGAGCTTTGATATGGAAAAGCCCGACCCAAAAGGCAACGACTATATTCTCCGGGTTCCCTATGAAACCGAACAAGAGCTGGATGAGCTGGTTGATGAACTAAACCAGGATGCCGCCTATGCAGCTGAGATGCGCTATTGTTATATCGAGTTAGAAGTTGTGCATCAGGAAACAGGGAAAATCTGGAATTAACCGCAGTATTCTTCACGCTCAGGCGCTAAAATCCGTGTTATCAATGACTATGCTACTATTGGCCAATGAAAACGACACCTACACCGCACGACGCGCTTTTTAAACAGTTTTTGACACACCCAGAAACCGCTCGCGACTTTCTGGATGTACACCTACCGCCAGCATTACGCCAGGCGTGCGACCTGAACACCCTGCGACTGGAGTCCGGTTCGTTTATCGAAGAAGATCTGCGTGCCTATTACTCGGACGTACTGTATTCCCTTAAAGCGGGGCAGGGTGACGGCTACATCTACGCACTGATCGAGCACCAAAGTTCGCCAGACAGGCATATGGGCTTTCGGCTGATGCGATATGCTATCGCCGCCATGCAGCGACACCTCGATGCTGGTAACGACAAACTGCCTCTGGTTATCCCGATTTTATTCTATCATGGCCAGGTGACACCTTATCCTTACCCGATGAACTGGCTGCAAGAATTCAGTGAGCCGGAACTGGCGGGACAACTCTACAGCAATGATTTTCCGTTGGTTGATGTGACCGTCATTTCTGATGACGAAATCATGACACACCGGCGCATGGCCATTCTGGAACTGCTACAAAAGCACGTTCGTCAGCGTGACCTTGCCGAGCTACTGGAACAACTGGTCACGTTGCTGCTTGCCGGTTACACTAATAATGAGCAGCTGACATCGCTGATGAATTACATGTTGCAGGTTGGCGACACGGCGGCACCGGAAAACTTTATTAGGGAGCTGGCCCGCCGCTCACCACAGCACGAGGAGGTATTGATGACGATTGCACAAAAACTAGAACAAAAAGGGATCGAAAAGGGTCGCCAGGAAGGCCGGATGGAAGGTATCCAGCTAGGTGAAGCCAAAGGACGTCAGGAAGGCGTGCTTGAAGGTAAACTGGAAGTCGCACGCACTATGCTGGCGAACGGTATCGATCGCGACTCGGTAATGAAAATGACCGGTCTGACCGCTGACGACCTGGCACAAATCCGCCATTAATCATCCAAATGACGGGCAGGGAAGACGTTGTTAGATAACATTGAACCGGACTCACCGGAAAACACCACTTTAGCGTTAAGCCACCTGGCCTTTTGTGCGTTGGTGGCGCTTGGCATAGCCCATCAGGATGGCATGGCGAGAACGCACTACGCAGATAATCTGTTTCTTATCCGCTGGCTGGCTACCGCACAAAAGCAAAAGCGGTTTCCAAAAAGTGTCGCTATCGACATTACCTGGTTACTGGAACGGGGCCGCAAACACGCTGCAGTAGGCAAACTACGCCAGCATCTGGAATATTTATGGCGTTCCTGTAGTGGCAATCTGGCCGAGCAATCAGACCTATTTCGACTCACCTACGCCACTGAGACACTGAGAGATCAAGGCTGGGACAATTATGTGATGGACAGTCGAGAATGGAAATCAGGAACTGTACTCACACCGTCTCAGAATAATGGCTTTTACGTCGAAAAATCCACGCTTAATGCCGCCTTTACCGCCGATGGTCGTCACCTGCATCCCGTACCGTTTCGCATTATCGGTGACACAATGACCTTTATTCAGGTGATGTCGGCGTATTCTCTGCACGCAAGGGTTATCAACAGTGCCCTGGATCACCACACAGTAGTATTGGAACCGGTAGAGTATTCATCCTCACATTGACGGTGCCTGTAGGAGGACACTTAAACGGGCTTGTTGCAAATAATGAGAGTCGGTGATTATACTCATTGATGGGGGAAATAATTAGGCTAAAACCGTCTCAATGTTAAAGAGCCGATTCATAAAGGCGGATCTTTCCCGCACTAGACATTCAGGTTCGTCACGGCGTAGCCAAATATCAAATTGACCTTTATTCAGTCGTCGCAATGTTTCAAATCCCTGAAGCGTTGACCACGCTCGATTTGGCCGTTTGAACCCCCCGGCCGCTTTTACCAATTTTTTGATGGGTGCATGGTCAGACTCGATACGATTATTCAGGTATTTGACTTGCCGCTGCTTCGCATCATCCCGTAGCTTTCCTTCTTTCATCAAACGAGTAATAGCGTAACCGTATGACGAATGTTTATCGGTATTGAGTATTTTCGGCTGTCTTTCAACCGGATAGGGTTTTAACACCCGTTTAAGGAATTGATAGGCAGCATTTTTGTTTCGTTTAGGCGAAAAGTAAAAATCTAATGTAGTACCGAGCTTATTGATGGCGCGATAGAGATAAAACCATTTTCCGTTGACTTTGATATAGGTTTCATCGAGTTGCCATGAGGAGTCGGCATGCGTAAATTGATATCGTTTCAATTTCTGACGAAGTATGGGGGCATATTCAATAAACCAACGGTAAATGGTAGAGCGATGAACGGAAATCCCACGCTCTGCCAGCATATCGCTGACATTG